>NZ_JBIRTN010000002.1:374533-492849 GCF_044334705.1 Streptomyces sp. NPDC020731 | reverse complement strand
GCCTTCCTCCGCGAGCACGAGGACGACCTGGTGCTCTGCGTGAACAACTTCTCACGCTTCGCACAGCCCACCGAGCTCGATCTGAGCGCCTTCGGAGGACGCCACCCGGTCGAGCTGTTCGGCGGGGTGCGCTTCCCGGCCGTCGGCGAACTGCCGTATCTGCTGACCCTCGGGGGCCACGGCTTCTACTGGTTCCGCCTGCGACACGAGAGCACAGCGAGTAGTGATACGGTTACTCCGTCCTGACGAACAGGGCTCGAGCCCGCCGGGCGGGTGGCTCGGTCATCAACTGCACGCGCTTGTCGCGTGAAACCTTTCCGAGTGATCGGCAAGGACACGCTCCCGCTTCGGGCAGCGTGAACGCCAATGGTTCCGGCTCCGCATCCGCCGGTGAGGCCTCCGGCCACCATCAGGGCGGGACGGTTTCCTCCGTCCCGCCCTGGGCACCCTTCACGCAACCCGACGCTCCTCCGCAACCGACGCGTAAAGGACGCGACGCCATGTCGGAAGCCGTCACACGCACCGTCACGACCCCGCCCGGCCTCCTTGCGTCACTGGATCCACTGCTGAGGGAATGGCTGCCGCGGCAGCGCTGGTTCGCGGGCAAGGGCCGTCCCGTCACCGGGTTCTCCCTGGTCGCGGCCACCGAGCTGTTGCCGCCCACGGCCAAGCTGGGCCTGTACCACCTGCTCGTACGCGCACATCAGCCGCTCCAGCCGGGCCACGGCGGCCCCGAGCAGCCCGGCGACTGCTACCAGCTGCTCATAGGCGTGCGCGAGGCGCTGCCGCCCCGGCTCGCGCCCGCGCTGATCGGTCATGTGACGCGGGGCCCGCTGGCCGGACGGACGGTCTACGAGGCCCTGCACGACACCCGGCCCGCCGAACTGCTCCTGGAGGCCCTGCGCACCCGGGCCCGGATCGGCGGGCTCCGCTTCGAGCGGGACCCGCGCCAGGAGATCCGGTCCGGTCTGGTGCCGCGCCTGATGACCGCCGAGCAGTCGAACTCGTCGGTCGTCTACGGAGATACGTTCATCCTGAAGCTGTTGCGCCGGATCGTGCCCGGGATCAACCCCGACCTGGAGCTGCCGCTGGCGCTGGCCGGCGTGGGCTGCCCCCGGGTGCCGCCGCCGACGGCCTGGCTGGTGGCGGACCCCGACGAGTCGCCCGGCCCGCCGCCCCCGGCCGAACCGTACGTCCTGGGCGTGCTCCAGCCGTTCGTGCAGGGCGCGACGGACGGCTGGGAGCTGGCACTGCGGGAGCTGGCCAAGGGGGAGGACTTCGTCGCCGAGGCGCGGGCCCTCGGACGGGCCACCGCCGAGGTGCACACCGCGCTGGCCCGCGCGCTGCCCACGGTCACGCTGGGGCACGCCCAGCTCCGTTCCCTGGTCACCGGCATGGCCGAGCGGCTCGAGGCGTCCGTGCACGCGGTGCCCGCGCTGCGGCCGTACGCAGGCGGGCTGCACTCGGCGTTCACGGCGCTGGACGATCTGGCCGCCGAGGGCCGCACCTGGACCGCCCAGCGGGTGCACGGTGATCTGCACCTCGGGCAGTGCCTGCGCTCCCCGGCCGGGGAGTGGTCGCTGATCGACTTCGAGGGCGAACCGGCCCGCCCGCTGGCGGAACGCCGGATGCCGCAGCCGGTGGTGCGGGACGTGGCCGGCATGCTGCGGTCCTTCGACTACGCGGCGCGTTCGGTGGGCCCGCCGCAGCCGGACTGGGCCGTGCGGTGCCGGGCGGCGTACTGCTCCGGCTACGCGGAGGCGGCCGGCCGGGATCCACGCACCGATCCGGTGCTGCTGCGCGCGTACGAGACCGACAAGGCGGTCTACGAAGTGGTCTACGAGGCCCGGCACCGCCCCGAGTGGCTGCCCGTACCGCTGGCCGCCGTGCACCGGCTCGCCTCGACCGACCTGATCTGACCCATCCGACCCGCGTCCAGGAGGCTTCGCCCGTGACCCCCCGCCCCGAGTCCAGCGGTTCGCATCCGGAGCAGCCGGCCGAGCGGCGGCCCCCGGCCGCCGAGCCGACGAAGAAGACCGCGAAGAAGACGGCCACGGCGGCGAAGACCGTGACCGAGAAGGCGACGGCGAAGAAGGCGGCCGCGGCACCGAAGAAGGCCACGGCCAAGAAGCCGGCAGCCAAGAAGACAGCGGTGAAGAAGACGGCGGCCGAAAGCCCTGCGAAGAAGACCGCGAAGAGGACCCCGGCCAGGAAGGCGGGGGCCAAGAAGGCGGTCGTGAAGGAGACCGCCACCGCCCAGCCCGCCCCGCCCGAGATGGAGATCGCCGTCTCCCCCGCCGTGGACACCGCCGACCGGGAGCGGCTGCTGAGCGGGACGCACCACGCCCCGCACTCCGTGCTCGGCGCGCATCCGGTGCCCGGCGGGATCGTCTTCCGGGCGTTCCGGCCGTACGCCCTCGCGGTGACCGTCGTCTCCGGGGGCCTCACCGTCGAGCTGCACGACGACGGTGACGGCTTCTTCTCGGGACTGCTGCCGCTGGGCGAGGTCCCGGCGTACCGGCTGCTCGTCACGTACGAGGGGACGGTGCAGGAGACGGAGGACGCGTACCGTTTCCTGCCCACGCTCGGCGAGCTCGACCTGCATCTGATCGGCGAGGGCCGGCACGAGGAGCTGTGGACGGTCCTGGGGGCGCACCCGGTGACCCACCAGGGCGTCACCGGCACCCGGTTCTCGGTGTGGGCGCCGAACGCGCGCGGGGTGCGGGTGGCCGGCACCTTCAACTTCTGGGACGGCGCCGGTTTCCCCATGCGGTCGCTGGGCTCGACGGGGGTGTGGGAGCTGTTCGTGCCGGGGATCGGCGAGGGCGAACTGTACAAGTTCGAGATCACCCGCCCCGACGGCTCGAAGACCCTGCGCGCCGACCCGCTGGCCCGCCGTACGGAGGTCCCGCCGGCGACGTCGTCGGTCATCACGTCCTCGGCGTACGAGTGGGGCGACGCCCAGTGGCTGGAGCGCCGGGCCGAGGTGCCCGCGCACCGGGCGCCGTTCTCCGTGTACGAGGTGCACCTGCCGTCCTGGCGGCCGGGTCTGACGTACCGTCAGCTCGCCGATCAGCTCCCCGCGTACGTCAAGGACCTCGGCTTCACCCACGTCGAGCTGATGCCGGTCGCCGAGCATCCCTTCGGAGGCTCCTGGGGCTACCAGGTCACCGGGTTCTACGCGCCCACGGCCCGCCTCGGCACCCCGGACGACTTCAGGTACCTGGTCGACGCCCTGCACCGGGCCGGGATCGGGGTGCTGATGGACTGGGTGCCGGCGCACTTCCCGCGTGACGAGTGGGCGCTGGCGGAGTTCGACGGCCGGCCGCTGTACGAGCACGAGGATCCGCTGCGGGCCGCGCACCCCGACTGGGGCACCCTGGAGTTCGACTTCGGGCGGCGCGAGGTGCGCAACTTCCTGGTGGCCAACGCCGTGTACTGGTGCCAGGAGTTCCACATCGACGGGCTGCGGGTGGACGCGGTCGCCTCGATGCTCTACCTGGACTACTCGCGCGAGCCCGGCCAGTGGACGCCGAACGAGCACGGCGGCCGGGAGAACCTGGACGCGGTGGCGTTCCTGCAGGAGATGAACGCGACCCTGTACCGCAGGGTGCCGGGGGTCGTGACGATCGCGGAGGAGTCCACCGCCTGGGACGGCGTCACCCGGGCCACCCACCACAAGGGTCCGAGCGGCTTCGGCGGGCTGGGGTTCGGGCTGAAGTGGAACATGGGCTGGATGCACGACTCTCTCCAGTACATGAGCCACGAGCCGGTCCACCGCCGGTACCACCACGGCGAGATGACGTTCTCGATGGTGT
The DNA here is from genome assembly GCF_044334705.1 of Streptomyces sp. NPDC020731. NCBI lineage: Bacteria > Bacillati > Actinomycetota > Actinomycetes > Kitasatosporales > Streptomycetaceae > Streptomyces > Streptomyces sp. NPDC020731. Next base: position 489,031 of record NZ_JBIRTN010000002.1, on the reverse strand, counting down.
ACGCCTACAGCGAGAACTACGTACTGCCGATCTCCCACGACGAGGTGGTGCACGGCAAGCGGTCCCTGGTGTCGAAGATGCCCGGCGACTGGTGGCAGCAGCGCGCCGATCTCCGCGCCTACCTGGGCTTCATGTGGGCCCATCCGGGCAAACAGCTCCTGTTCATGGGGCAGGAGTTCGCGCAGGGAGCGGAGTGGTCGGAGGCGCACGGACCGGACTGGTGGCTGCTCGACCCGCACTACGGAGCGGAGGCCGACCACCGCGGGGTGCGCGATCTGGTGCGCGACCTCAACACCGTGTACGGGCACACCCCGGCGCTGTGGCAGTGCGACACCGAGCCGTCCGGTTTCCGGTGGGTGACCGGGGACGCGGCCGAGGACAACGTGTTCGCGTTCCTGCGGTACGACAGCGACGGCTCCCCGCTGCTCGCGGTGTCGCACCTGGCCCCGGTGGTCCGGCAGGACTACCGGATCGGCGTCCCCGACGACGTGCCCGCCTGGCACGAGGTGGTGAACACCGACGCCGGCCGCTACGGCGGCGGTGACGTCACCCACCCCGACCCGGTCAAGCCGGAGCCGCAGGGGCGGCACGGGTTCCCGGCGAGCATCCGGCTGACCCTGCCGCCCCTGGCGACGGTGTGGCTGCGTCCGGCCTGAGCACCGGGCTCCCGCTCAGTCCAGGGCGTCGGCCAGCGGCTTCGGCAGCGGCTCGGTGTGCAGGACGCCGAGCCGCTGGGTGGCGCGGGTGAGCGCCACGTACAGGTCGCTGGTGCCGTAGCGGCCCGGCTCGGCCACGAGGACCGAGTCGAACTCCAGCCCCTTGGCCTGGCGCGGGTCGAGCAGCACGACGTCGTGCGCCAGATCGGGTTCGGCGCCCGCCGTCACCCCGTCGAGGCGGGCGGCCAGGGCCCGGTGCAGGGCGCGCGGGGCGATGACGGCGAGGCGGCCCTCGTGGGGGGTGAGCTCCGCGACGGCCTCGGCGACGGCGCCGGGCAGGTCGTCGGTGGCGCGGGCCCAGGGCCGTACGCCCGTGGAGCGGACGGATCCGGGCGGCTCGAAGCCGGGGTGCTCCGCGCGGACCACCGCCGCGGCGACGTCCATGATCTCGGCGGGGGTGCGGTAGTTGACGCCCAGCCGGGTGTGCTCCCAGCGGCCCTCGACGTAGGGGGTGAGGATGTCCGCCCAGGAGCCGACACCGGCCGCCTCGGAGGTCTGTGCCGGGTCGCCGACCAGGGTCATCGAGCGGGTGGGGCTGCGCCGCATCAGCAGCCGCCACGCCATCGGGGAGAGCTCCTGCGCCTCGTCGACGATGATGTGTCCGAACGCCCAGGTGCGGTCGGCGGCGGCGCGTTCGGCGGCGCTGCGGTGGTCGTCCTCCTCGTGCCGTTCGGCGAAGCGTTCGGCGTCGATGATGTCGTGCGCGGACAGCACCTCGGAGGAGTCCGGGTCGTCGTCCTCCTTGTCCTCGAACTCGAAGGTGCGGGAGGCGTACGAGACGTCCAGCACACCCTGCGCGAAGGCGATCTGCGTCTGCCGCTCGCGTTCGGCGCGCTCGCGTTCGAGCCGGTCGTCCTCGCCGAGGAGTTCGGCGGCCTCGTCGAGCAGGGGCACGTCGGAGACGGTCCAGTGACGGGTGACCGGGCGGCGGACCGCGGCGGCGTCCTCGTCGGGCAGGTGGCCCTCGGGGGCGGCGAGGAAGTCGGCGACCAGGCGCTGCGGGGTGACACGGGGCCACAGCCGGTCGATGGCGGACCAGACCTCGGGGTTGTCGGCGAGTTCGTCGCGGATCTGGGTGATGTCGCTGGGGTCGAGCAAGTTGCCGCCGTCGTAGGGGTCGGTGCCGATGCGTTCGGCGACCATGTCGGTGAGCGTGTTGAGGATGTGGCCCTCGAAGTGCTCCCGGGCCACGTTGTGCGGCAGCTTCGCGGCGCGGGTGCGTTCGCGGGCGACGTTCACCAGGCCGTCGTCGAGCATGAGGATCTCGCGGTCGTGCCGGATCGCGATCACCGGGTCGGGCAGCGCCTGCCGGTCGCGTACGACGTCGGCGAGGACGCCCGCCATCTCCGCGCGGCCCTTCACGGCGGCGGCCTCGGGGGTGTCCGTCCGGGTGGTCCGCACGCCGGGGAACAGCTCGCCGACGGTCGCGAGCAGCACGCCGGTCTCGCCGAGGCTGGGCAGCACCTCGCCGATGTAGCCGAGGAACGCCGGGTTGGGGCCGACGATCAGGACGGCGCGGCGGGCGAGCAGTTCGCGGTGCTCGTAGAGGAGGTAGGCGGCGCGGTGCAGGGCGACGGCGGTCTTGCCGGTGCCGGGGCCGCCCTCGACGACCATGACCCCGCGGTGCGGGGCGCGGATGATGCGGTCCTGGTCGGCCTGGATGGTGCGCACGATGTCGCCCATGCGGCCGGTGCGCGCGGAGTTCAGGGCGGCGAGCAGTACGGCGTCGCCGGTCGGGTCCTCGTGGCCGGTGCGGGTCTCGTCGCCGAGGTCGAGGACCTCGTCGTGCAGGGCGGTGACCCGGCGGCCCTCGGTGGAGATGTGCCGGCGGCGCCTCAGTCCCATCGTGGTGTGGCCGGTGGCCAGGTAGAACGGGCGGGCGACGTCGGCACGCCAGTCGATGAGGACGGGCGTGCGTTCGGCGTCGTCGGCGCGCAGGCCGATCCGGCCGATGTGGTGGGTGTCGCCGGAGGTGAGGTCGATGCGGCCGAAGCAGAGGGAGCCGTCCACGGCGTTCAGCGCGGCGAGCAGCCCGGAGCGCTCGGCGACGAGGATGTCCCGCTCCAGCCTGGCCTGCCGGGGAGTGTGGCCCTGGGCGAGCGCCTCCGTGACGGACACCTCGGCGTCGCCGCGCAGGGCGTCCACGCGTGCGTACAGTCCGTCGACGAATTGCTGTTCCTGCCGCAATTCCTCGTCCGGAAATTCGGTGTTTGACAATTCCGCTCCCGCCCGGATATACTGTGGTCACTGAACTTCACCGCGACTTGTTCGGAAATGAAGTCGCGAATCAATGAATATACGCAAAGAAAACCCCCGGGCGCAATTTCCCGGGGGTTTTCTTGTGCCGCGTACCAGGTCGTACCAGGTAGTCGTGCCAGGTCAGAGCACGTCCGCCAGCTCCTCCAGGAGCCGCCGCTTGGGCCTGGCCCCCACCATCGACCGCAGCGGCTCCCCGTCGCGGAACACCATGAAGGTCGGCATCGACAACACCTTGTAGGCGTTGGTCGTATCGGGATTGGCGTCCACGTTCAGCTGGACGACCTTCAGCCGGCCGTCCTCCTCGGCGGCCAGCGCGCTCAGCACCGGCGCCATCTGCCGGCACGGCGGACACCAGTCGGCCGTGAACTCCACCAGCACCGGAAGCTCCGAGCCGATCACCTCCGCCGCGAAGTCCGCGTCACTCACCTCGGGCACACCACTCGCCTTGCTCACCGCAGTTCCCCTCCCAGTTCGCACATCGGCTCCGGACCACCCGGAACCACCGCGTCGGCGGCCGGCTCTCCCCCGGTTCTCGGCTTCGCTCGAACCGGAAGGGACCCCCATCGCACCGACTCCGCCCTCGCCAACTGCTCGCCGACCTTCGCCCGCACCGCACGCAGCTCGCCGATCAGGGCGTCGAGCTCGTCCAGCTTGCGCCGGTAGACCTGCAGCGAGGCGGGGCACGAGTCGCCCTCGGGGTGCCCGGCCCGCAGACACTCCACGAAGGGCCGGGTCTCCTCCAGGTCGAACCCGAAGTCCTGGAGCATGCGGATCTGCCGCAGCAGCCGCAGATCGCTCTCGTCGTAGGTCCGGTATCCGTTGTCCGACCGCCGTGCGGACAGCAGCCCGCGTGACTCGTAGTACCGCAGCGTCCGCGTGGTGGTTCCGGCGCGTGCGGCCAGCTCGCCGATTCGCATGCGGACGAACGTACGCCTTGACGTCGGCGTCAAGGCAAGGGCGGGACGGAAACGGCCGAGCGACCGGGCTCACGGGGGTGAAGTCCGGCCGCTCGGCGGCTGTGGAGGCCCGGATACGGGCGGCGGGCCTCCACTTGTCCGGGCGGCTGAGCAACGGGGGGAGTGTCCCAGCCGCCCGGGTCTGTGGGGCGTGTGACGTCGGCGGCCGTCAGGCCTTGGCCAGCTCCTTCTCGCCGCCCGGCTCGGGCAGCTCGGCGCGGGGCTCGTCCACGTCGCCGCCGGTGCCGTGGTCGTCGTCCAGCAGCGTCTTCTCGTCGAAGGGGGCGCGGCCGGCCAGGACCTCGTCCACCCGGGCCCGGTCGATCTCCTTGGTCCAGGTGCCGATCAGGACGGTGGCGACGGCGTTGCCCGCGAAGTTGGTGAGGGCGCGGGCCTCGCTCATGAAGCGGTCGATGCCGACGATCAGGCCGATGCCGTCCACCAGGGCCGGCTTGTGCGACTGGAGACCACCGGCCAGCGTGGCGAGACCGGCGCCGGAGACACCGGCCGCGCCCTTGGAGGCCACCAGCAGGAAGAGCAGCAGCGGGATCTGCTCGCCGATCGACATCGGCGTGCCCATGGCGTCGGCGATGAACAGCGAGGCCATGGTCATGTAGATCATGGTGCCGTCGAGGTTGAAGGAGTAGCCGGTCGGGACGGTGATGCCGACCACCGGCTTGCTGACACCCAGGTGCTCCATCTTCGCGATCAGGCGCGGCAGCGCCGACTCCGACGAGGAGGTGGAGAGGATCAGCAGGAACTCGCGGCCCAGGTACTTGAAGAGCGAGAAGACGTTCACTCCCGCGATGACGCGCAGCATCGTGCCCAGCACCAGGAAGATGAACAGGACGCAGGTGGTGTAGAAGCCGAGCATCAGCACGGCCAGGCTCTTGAGCGCGTCGACGCCGGCCGAGCCGGTGACGGCGGCGATGGCACCGAAGGCACCGATCGGGGCCGCCCACATGATCATCGCCAGGACGCGGAAGACCAGCCGCTGGATGTGCTCGATGCCGCGCAGCACGGGCTGCCCGGCGGAGCCCATCGCCTGCAGGGCGAAGCCGCAGAGCAGGGCGACCAGCAGGGTCTGCAGGACCTCGCCGGCGGTGAACGCGGAGACGATCGTGGTCGGGATGATGCCCATCAGGAAGTCGACGGTGCTCTTGGCCTCCGCGTCGACCTGCGCCTGGCCGGTCTCCTTGACGGCGTCGGTGACCGCGAGGCCCGTGCCCGGGTCCAGGATGTTGCCGACGATCAGGCCGATGGCCAGCGCGACGACCGACATCACCATGAAGTAGCCCAGGGCGATACCGCCGACGGCGCCGACCTTGGCGGCCTTCCGTACGGAGCCGATGCCCAGCACGATCGTGCAGAAGATGATCGGCGAGATCATCATCTTGATCAGGTTCACGAAGCCGGTGCCGAGCGGCTTCAGCTCGGTCGCGAAGTCGGGTGCGATCAGACCGACGGCGATACCGAGGGCGACCGCGATGATCACCGCGATGTAGAGATAGTGCGTGCGGTCCCGCTTGGCCTTGGGCTCGGCAGGTGCCGTAGCGGCTGTGCTGGTCACGGCGGCCCTCCTTGACGACGTCGTCGGCATCACCGGCGTGCGGCTCACGTCCGGGGGATGGGGTTTCGGGGAATGCCGTGACTATGTCCTGCCTTGTGAGCGCGGTCACCCTTCCGTTCATTTAGTTCATCGCGGAAGCGCGAGGCAGACTGACGACATGCGCATCCCCCTCCCCCGGCCCCGCAGCCTGGCGGGTCAGCTCTTCGCCATGCAGGCCGTGCTCATCGCGGTCGTCGTGGCCGGGTACGCGCTGTTCACCTACGTCAGCAACCACAGCCAGGCCGAGCAGGGGGCGGGCCGCCAGGCCACGGCGGTGGCCCGCTCGGTCGCCGACTCCCCTTCCGTACGGCAGGCGATCCGCACCTCCCGCCCCTCGGCGCGGCTCCAGCCGTACGCGCTGGAGGTGGTGCGCGACACCGACGTCGACTTCGTCACGATCATGGATCCCCGGGGCATCCGCTGGACCCACCCCGACCCGGACCAGATCGGCCTGGTCTTCCAGGGCAACACGGCCCCGGCGCTCCGGGGCCGCACCTTCACCGAGACCTACACCGGTACGCTCGGCCCGTCGGTCCGGGCGGTCACCCCGATCCGGGACGGCGACCGGATCGTCGGCCTGGTCAGCGCCGGCATAAGGGTCGAGGAGATCAGCCAGCGCGCCCGGGGACAGCTGACGGCGCTGCTCGCGGTCGCGGCCGGCGCCCTCGGGCTCGGCGCGATCGGCACGTACGTCATCAACGCGCGGCTGCGCCGGCACACCCACGGCATGAACGCGGCCGAACTCAGCCATATGCACGACTACCATCAGGCCGCGCTGCACGCCGTGCGCGAGGGGCTGCTGATGCTGGACGGGCAGTACAGGGTGGCGCTGATCAACGACGGCGGCCGGGAGCTGCTGGGGGTGGGCCAGGAGGAGGACGGGGAGGACGTGGTGGGCAGATCGGTGGCGGGGCTGGGTCTTCCGGCGCCGCTGACGGGCGCGCTGCTCGCCTCGGAGCCCCGGGTGGACGAGGTGCACCTGACGGCGGACCGGGTGCTGGTGGTGAACACCTCACCGGTCACCGGCGGCCAGCAGCGCGGCTCGGTGGTGACCCTGCGGGACGTGACCGAGCTCCAGTCGCTGATGGGCGAGCTGGACTCCGAGCGGGGCTTCACCCAGGCGCTGCGGTCGCAGGCGCACGAGGCGGCGAACCGGCTGCACACCGTCGTCTCGCTGATCGAGCTGGGCCGGGCCCAGGAGGCGGTGGACTTCGCCACCGCCGAGCTGGAGCTGGCGCAGGCGCTCACCGACCAGGTGGTGGCGGCGGTGAGCGAGCCGGTGCTCGCGGCTCTGCTGCTCGGCAAGACCGCCCAGGCCAACGAGCGGGGTGTGGAGCTGGTGGTGTCGGACGACAGCCGCCTGGACGACGGTCTGCTCCCGGACACACTGCCCGCCCGGGACCTGGTCACCATCCTCGGCAATCTGATCGACAACGCCGTGGACGCGGCACAGGGCGGGGTGCGGCCCCGCGTGACGGTGACGGCACTGACCGAGGAGGACGGCTGCGGCTCGGAGCTGATCCTGCAGGTCTCCGACACCGGCCCCGGCGTGGACCCGGACCACGCGGAGGCGGTCTTCCAGCGCGGCTTCACGACCAAGCCGTCCGGTCCGGGCGGGCGGGGGCTGGGCCTGGCACTCGTACGGCAGGCGGCGGGCCGCCACGGCGGGGCGCTGTCGGTGACCTCCGCGGACGGGGGCGGCGCCGTGTTCGAGGCCCGGCTGCCGCTCCGGAACACCGCCGCCGCTGTCGCGCAGGGCCCGGGAGGCACCGTATGACCGGGACGACCGGGGAGCCCATCAGAGTGCTGGTGGTCGAGGACGATCCGGTGGCCGCCGACGCCCATGTGATGTACGTCGGGCGGGTACCCGGGTTCGTCGCCGTGGGCAAGGCGCACACCGGGGCGGAGGCGCGCCGGGCCCTGGAGCGCACGCCCGTCGACCTGCTCCTCCTCGATCTGCACCTGCCCGATGTGCACGGACTCCAGCTGGCGCGTTCGCTGCGGGCGGCCGGGCATCACGCCGACGTGATCGCGGTGACGTCGGCACGGGACCTGGCGGTCGTGCGGGAGGGGGTGTCGCTGGGCGTCGTGCAGTACGTGTTGAAGCCGTTCACGTTCGCGACCCTGCGGGACCGGCTGGTGCGCTACGCCGAGTTCCACGCGGCGGTGGGCGAGGCGAGCGGGCAGGACGAGGTGGACAGGGCGCTGGCGGCGTTGCGGGCGCCGGGGCCGGCCGCGTTGCCGAAGGGGCTGAGCGGGCCGACGCTGGAGCGGGTGACGGGGGCACTGCGGGAGGCGGAGGACGGGCTGACGGCGGCGGGTGTTGCCGAGATTGTGGGGATCTCCCGGATCACGGCCCGGCGGTATCTGGAGCATCTGGTGGACGCCGGCCGCGCGGCCCGCCGCCCGCAGTACGGCACCGTCGGCCGACCGGAATTGCGGTACCGCTGGGTGAGCAGGCCGTGACCGGCACCGCCGCGACCACAGGTGCGGTCTTCACCGGATCCCACACCATGTAATAGTTCGAGTACTAGAATGGCCCTTATGAAGTCACCCCGTCCCGGCAGCACGGAGAACATCTCCGTCTCAATGCCTTCGGAACTCCTCAGCGCTCTGCGCACGCGCACCGGCAAGCGCGGCGTATCCGCCTACGTGACCGCAGCCGTCCGGCACCAACTCGCGATGGACGGCCTCGCCGAGATCGTGGCCGCCTACGAAGACGAGCACGAACCGCTGAGCGAGGCCGAGGTCCAAGCCGCGGAGCTCGAACTGTTCGGTGACACTGCGGCCCCGTACGTGTCCGGCGACAGCGCCGCATGAAGGCACCCGCTGCCAGGTCCCTGGTGCTGGACTCCCAGGCCCTGTCACTGCTCCTGCGCAACGACCGCCAGGTGATCACACGGATCGAGGCCGCTCGACGCGTAGGCGTACCCGTCCTCGTGTCCGCCCTGACGGTGGTGGAGGCCGTGTACGGAAAGACGGACACCGCCCGGCTGCACTGGGTGCTCTCCCGCCTCCAGGTCCAGGACGTCACCCACGCGGACAGCCTCACCGCGGTGCGACTCCTGAGCGAGGCCGGCGGCCTGCACGGCCACAAATACGCCATCGACGCCCTCGTGGCCGCGATGGCGCTTCGCGTCCCGGCACCCGTGCTGGTGCTGACCTCGGACCGCGACGACTGGTCGAAACTGTGCGGCGACCGCGTGCAGATCAAGGATCTCTGAGGTTGGCGGTTCGTTCGTCGCACACGGTGATGACCGCCCGCGGGCCGGCCCCAGGCCCCCGCACGCACTCCAGCGGCCGGGCGGGGGCCTCCCGCCGTGCCGGGTCCTGTGCCGCCTCGGTGATGTCCCGGGCGAGTGCGCAGACATCGAGCCCCACCGCCCGCGCCAACTCCTCCACCGCCCGGCGTCCGCCGCCCCCACCCGCGCCCTCGGCCAGGGCCGCCGGCAGTGCCGCTTCCATACGCCGTACTCGCCCTCGTCAACAACTCGCGACCGTGCGTCAAAGGTAGTGCGCGGAAGGGGCGTTCATGCCGCCCTCGCGTACCACACGACCTGCGAGCCAAGCCCCGCCACGGCGAGCGCCTCCAGCGCCGACAACGCGGTCATCAGCCCGCCGCCGTCGCCGTTCGCCCAGAACACGACCAGGGCGGCCAGCGGTACCGCACAGAACGCCGTCAGGTCGATCACGGCCTGAACCGCCTTGCGGGACCGGCGCCGGGTGTCGCTCCGGTGGTACGCCTCCCACCCGAACGTCGTGAAACCACTCCCGTGCGGCGCGAGGGCGGCCAGTTTGGGTCCCAGATCGTCCCGGACATAGCGACCGATCGCCGAGATCTTCTCGTCGTTGACGAGGTAGGTCCATCCGAGGACGACACACACCGGCGGCAGCGCCAGGAGCATCGAGGGCTGCTTCGCCTGGGCCGTGGCGGCGATGACGGCGGCCACGACGGCCAGCGTCACGTAGAGGAGGTTGTCCCGGAACCCGATCCTCGCCTTCTGCTCGTCCTTCACGGTCTGGTACTCGGCGAGCAGCAACTGCCCGACCGTTACGTCCTGTTCCGGCACTCGATTCCCTTCCCCCAGCTGTAACTTATGACTATGCAGGAGACCCGGCCCACTGTTCTGGTCCTGACCGCACTCCCCCTCGAATACGCCGCCGTCCGCGCGCACGTCGAGGAGCGGGAGGAGTTGGTGCACCGTGACGGGACCCGAATCGAGAGGGGTCAACTACCCGGCACTCCCTGGCAGGCCGCCCTCGCCGAACTGGGCATGGGTGCCGATCGGGCCGCCGCCCTCACCACGCAGCTCATCAACTGGCTGCGCCCCGAGGCCGTGTTCTTCGTCGGTGTCGCCGGCAGCCTGAAGGACGACGTCGGGATCGGCGACGTCGTCGTGGGCACGCAGGTGTACGAGATCCACGGCGGCAAGCAGACGCCGGAGGGCTTCCTGGTCCGGCCGAAGGCCCTGCCGGGCTCGCACGCGCTCGAACAGGCGGCCCGTTCCGCCGTGCGGGACATGCCCGGCGTACGGGCGCACTTCCTGCCGATCGCCACGGGCGATGTGGTCCTGGCGGACGCCGAGTCCGAGATCGCCCGCTTCATCCGCGGGAACTACAACGACGCGGGCGCGATCGAGATGGAGGGTTCCGGTGCACTCCAGGCGGCCCGTCTGAACGGCCGGCTGGACGCCCTGGTGATCCGGGGCATCAGCGACCGGGCCGACGCCGAGAAGCACAGGGCCGACGCCTCGGGTTCGCAGAAGCGCGCCGCAGAGCAGGCTGCGGCGGTGACGATGGCGGTGCTGCACAAGCACCGGCCCCGTGAGGGTTCCTCGGACTCCGAGGAGGGCCCCCATCGGCACGGGGACGGCGGAGCGACGTACGGCGGAGACCACATCGACTTCCGGGGCGGCACCTTCCGCGGCCCCGTCACCGGCAAGAGCGACGGGCGACGGTAGGGGCACCGTCCACGGCCCGGTCCCGCGCGCGACCGCCACCCTCCCACCCCGTCCCCCGGGCTTCACCGGCCGATCGGCGGAGCTGGACCGCCTGCTCCCGCATCTCTCCCCCGGCGAGGACGACACGGCCGCGCTGCCGCTCCTCATCTTCGCCGTCACGGGTATGGGCGGCGTCGGCAAGACCGCACTGGCCGTGGAGGCGGCACACCAGGCCCGTGGGAGGGGCTGGTTCCCGGGCGGAACGCTCTTCGTGGACCTGCGCGGGTACGACGAGGACCCGGTCACGGCCGATCAGGCTGTCCTGGCCCTGCTCGACGCGCTCGGCGTACGGGACGGGGACCTGCCGCCGACGGCCGACCGCCAGTACGACGCGTACCGCGCGCTCCTCGCCGAACGACGGGACCGGACGCTGCTGATCCTGGACAACGCCTCGGATCCCGCCCAGTACCTCCCGCTCCTGCCCGGCACGGACCACCACCGGGTACTCATCACCTCCCGGGACCGCCCCGACGCCCTCCCGGTACGCCTGATCGACCTGGAAACGCTCGCCCCGGACGACTCCGTCGCCCTTCTGACCCGTGCCCTGCACAACACCGACGAACGGGACGAACGCCCGGCGCGCGAACCCGAGGCGCTGCGCGAGCTGGCCGATTCCTGCTGCCATTTGCCCTTGGCTCTCCAGATCGCGGCGGGGATGCTGCGTCGGCGACGGCATCGTGACGTCGCCTCTCTGGTGACCGAGATCCGGGAGACCGGGGATGCGACCACCGTCCTCGACCACGGCAGCCCCGGAACCGACCTCTACGGACGCTCACTCGTCCTGCGGCCTGTTCTGGAAACTTCTTACCGCCGGTTGCCGTCCGACCGGGCCCGGCTGCTGCGCCTGCTCTGTCTTGCGCCGGGCGCGGAGACCGGCACGGAGGCGATCTCCGCTCTTACCGGCCACGACACCGAGTCCGTGCTGTCGCTGCTGGAGGATCTGGCTGCCAGGTATTTCGTCACGCCAGTGAGAGGGGGCAACGGGACGGCTCCCGGCATGCGGTGGCGGTTGCATGACTTGGTGCGGGCGTTCGGGGTGGGTGTGGTGGCGGGGGACGCGGGGTTACGGAAGGAGGGGGAGGCGGCGCGGGAGCGGGTGCTGGAGTTCTACGTGCGGTGGGCGGTTGCGGCTGACGGCCGGTTGCGGTGGCTGCCGGGGAGGAGGGAGCCGGAGCGGTTCGGGGACCGGCGGCAGGCGTTGGCGTGGCTGGACGCGGAGCGGTCCGGTCTGGTGGCGGCGGTGGGGTGGGGGCGGGAGGAACGGTTCGCGGACGCGGCGGTGCGGCTGGCTTTATGTCTGGGGGAGTACCTGGAATGGCGGCGATATTTCGACGACTGGATCGCCGTCGCGGAGGCCGCACAGGGAGTCGCGCAGCTTGCCGGGGACCGGTTGGGCGAGGCCAACGCGTGGAGCCACCTCGGCAACGCCCTGCGAGAAGCAGACCGGGCGGAAGAGGCGATCGACGCCCACACCCGGGCCCGCGACCTGCTCCAGGCCGCCGGGGACCGCCACCGCGAGGCCAGCACGTGGGGCAACCTCGGCAACGCCCTGCGGGATGCGGGCCGGGCGGAGGAGGCGGTCGAGGCCCTCACCCGGGCCCGCGACCTGCTCCAGGCCGCCGGGGACCACCACCGCGAGGCCATGGCCTGGAACAACCTCGGCCTCGCCCTGCGGGAAGCAGACCGGGCTGGAGAGGCGATCGACGCCCACACCCGAGCCCGCGACCTGTACCAGGCCACCGGAGACCGCCGCCGCGAGGCCACGGCATGGAACAACCTCGGCGTCGCTCTGCGGAAGGCGGGCCGGGTGGAGGAGGCAGTCGAGGCATACAACAAGGACCTGGAGATCTGCCGGGAGTTCGAGGACTGGTACGGCGAGGGACAGACCCTCCACAACCTGGCCCTCGCTCACGAGGATGCCGGCAGCCCAGCCGAGGCCCGCGCCGCCTACCTCCGGGCCGCCGACGCCTACACCCGCGCCAACGCCCCCACCGAAGCCGCTCAAGCCCGCACCTGGGCCGCCGAACAACCGGGATGAACCCCGTCTTCACCCCGCCCCCGCACAGCATCGATCCCCGCCGGCGCCACCGTGGTGTGCTCCGCGCTCGCCGTCTCACAACTCCCCTTCGCCCTCTGATTCACGAAGAACTCCATGGGCGGAACGTCGGATTCGCGCCGCGTGGGCGGCTGCCCTCCGAGGGCCGGAACGGACCTTTTCGTTCGCACAAACATGCAAGCCCCGTAAGTTCGCCCTCCCCAGGACCCCGCGAGGCGTCAACGACGGCTTACGCATATGCCCACTGAGCTTGCCGTTCGTGGTTCGGCGGGTCTCGGAGCGGGGTTCCGGCCGCTCGGGGCCGAATGCCCGACTCGCCGGTAGCCGCACCTTCCCACAGTCGGTGATGCTGGCCGAACAGACCGTAGTCACCTCCCTCCGGCCGGCCCTAGTTTGTGGGCCGTGCGCCGACTCCCCGCTCGTACGGACCGCCATCCGCCTCCGCCGTTCAACGCCCCCGCCGCCCGCCGACTGCGCGCCGGGCTCGGCATGAACCCGGACCATGTCGCCCACGCCCTGCGCGGCTCCTACGGGCTGCCGTACGTGACGTCCGCTCTCGTCGCCGCCTGGGAAGGCGGGACCGCCGCCCCCTCCCACACCGAACTCACCGCGCTCGCGGGCGTGCTGTGGTGCTCCCCCGGTGAACTCATCGGGCGCCCGCGCACCCTGCGCGAGCACCGCGTCGCGCGCGGCCTGGCACCCGAGGACGTCGCCCGCACGGTCGGCCACGAACTCCACGCCTATCTACGCATGGAGGAGACCGGCCGGTGGCGCGGCACCGAGCGCCAGGCCACCGCCCTGGCCCGGCTGCTCGCCCTCTCCCTGGCCGACGTCGTCACCGTCACCGGCCGGGAGGACGGACTCGCGGAGCTGCTGCGCAGCGCGGCGACGACCCGCTGGCAGGCGTACGTACGGCCGGTCTCGAAGGTCGTCCCACTGGAGCGGCGGCTCCTCGAAGGGGTGCTCCACCGGCTGCACCAGGACTACCAGGGCCACGTGGCCGCCACCCTCAGCTGGGGCGGCGGCCACGGTGACCCGGGCGAGAGCGGCCGGGAGTTCCTCGACCGGATCGTCGAACACTTCTGGACGGCGGCCGAGGGCTCATAGGGGCGCGGGTCTGCGTCGACATGCGGCTGGCGCGTCGACCGCGAACGTCGGCCGTGACCCGCACGCCTGCTTGCGCTGGCGCAACCGCCACCATCGCCACCCCGGCGTGCTGGGAGCCCAACGCCGCGAGCGCTCCCGCGTCCGATCGAACGCCGACACCGCCCCCCACTGCACGGCAGCGCGATCAACCCACTCGTCGCACGTTCGCGGCCAACGCACGAGGCACGTCGCCGCTGTCCGGCCCGAGCCGGACATCAGGGTGCCCGCGCGTGCTGGTGTCAGCTGCTGGAGGGCTGCGCCTGCTTTCGCACGCGGAAGCGGAGCATCGTGACGGCGCCCGACTGGGTGTTGCTGAGGGGTTCCAGGTCGATCCTGTCGAGGCTTGGGGGCGAGAAGCGGACACCGTCGCCCAGTAGCACCGGTAGGACATACACCAGGATCTCGTCGACGAGCCCGCGCCGCAGGCACTGGGCGGCCACGTCAGCACCGAGGATCTCCAGGTTCTTGCCGCCCGCGGCGCCGCGTGCCGTGGCAACGGCTTCCTCGACGTCACAGGTGAGGAACGTGACGGTGGGGTCCGGCTCGCCGGGAGGCTCGTGGGTGAGGACGAACTGTGCTCCCCCGTCGTAGGCGGTGCCCTGGTCGGCCATACGCTTGGCGACCTCGTACGTGCCCCGGCCGACGAGCATGGCGCCCGTGGCCGCCATGACCTCCGGGACCGCATCCGCAGTCAGGTACTCGGCGATCCAGTCCATCGCGTGGCCAGGACCGGCGATGAACCCGTCCAGCGACATCGCCCTGTTCACGACCACTTTGCCGGCGCCGATGCTCACATCGCTCATGCGTCTTCTCCATGGATTTTGGAGGCCGAGGCCGAATCATAGTTCGGCTACGGGGAGGGCGACGACGGAAGTTGCATCCGTATCTGCGGTGGCCGACGCGGACAACCGGCATGGTGAGAGGTGTCGACGGGGCCGCCTCACGGCTCACAAGCCGACTGCCGAGGGAGCCGCTCGACTTCCGGACGGCCGCCAGGCATCCGCCCGGGCAACGCCATCGGAGCGTTTCTCCCGGCGAAGCACCGCGTAGACGGCGTCACGCCGGGAGAAACGCTCCGATCAGCGAACGGCGACGAGATTCGCCGACAGCGTCCGGGAAGGGGCGGCGGGGCGAAGAACCCTCCCGCCCTTCCAGCGCACCCGGCCTAAAAGACCGACTCCGCCTCGTCCATCCGGTCCTTGGGGACCGTCTTCAGTTCGGTGACCGCCTCCGCCAGCGGCACCATCACGATGTCGGTCCCCCGCAGGGACGTCATCCTGCCGAACTCGCCCCGGTGCGCCGCCTCCACCGCGTGCCAGCCGAAGCGGGTGGCGAGGACACGGTCGTACGCCGTCGGTACGCCACCGCGCTGGACGTGGCCGAGGATGACCGGCTTGGCCTCCTTGCCGAGCCGCCGCTCCAGCTCGTACGCCAGGGCCGTGCCGATGCCCTGGAAGCGCTCGTGGCCGAACTTGTCGATCTCGCCCTTGCCGTAGTCCATGGTGCCGTCGGCCGGGTGCGCGCCCTCGGCGACGCAGATCACCGCGAACTTCTTGCCGCGGGCGAAGCGTTCCTCGACCATCTTGACCAGCTGGGCGGGGTCGAAGGGGCGCTCGGGCAGGCAGATGCCGTGGGCGCCGGCGGCCATGCCGGACTCCAGGGCGATCCAGCCCGCGTGCCGGCCCATCACCTCGACGACCATCACGCGCTGGTGGGACTCGGCGGTGGTCTTCAGACGGTCCATCGCCTCCGTCGCCACACCCACCGCCGTGTCGAAGCCGAAGGTGCGGTCCGTGGACGAGATGTCGTTGTCGATCGTCTTCGGGACGCCGACCACCGGCAGGCCCGCCTCGAACAGCATGTGCGCCGCGGTGAGCGTGCCCTCGCCGCCGATCGGGATCAGCGCGTCGATGCCGAAGTCGCGGATCATGTCGGAGGCGTTCTCGCAGGCCTCACGGAGCCGGTCGCGCTCCAGCCGGGAGGAGCCCAGTATGGTGCCGCCGCGGGCCAGGATGCCGCTGACCGCGTCGAGGTCGAGCGTGCGGTAGCGGCCGTCGAGCAGGCCGGAGTAGCCGTCCTCGAAGCCGATGACCTCGTCGCCGTAGTTGTCGACCGCCCGGTGTACGACCGACCGGATCACTGCGTTCAGTCCAGGGCAGTCGCCGCCTGCGGTGAGCACTCCTATACGCATAGTGCTGTGTCTCCTGGTCGCTGTCGATACCGGTGAGCCAGCCCCGATTGTTTCACGTCTCCCCGGGCGCCGCCGACGCCGTACGGGTGGGCGTCCTAGCCAGCGCCGGAGGTATTGTCAAGAGGGGTCCGCTCACCTGGGTGGGCGATTTTTGTGACCCCGCCGAAGACCCTTGGGGCCCTCGACGAAACGGAGAGCGCGCGTGACCCGCAGCGTGTACGTGACCGGTATCGACCGCGGCGACGGCCGTCAGGTCGTCGAACTCGGGGTCATGGAGCTCCTGACCCGGCAGGTCGACCGGGTGGGCGTCTTCCGTCCCCTGGTGCACGACGGGCCCGACCGCCTCTTCGAACTGCTGCGGGCCCGGTACCGGCTCACCCAGGACCCGTCGACCGTCTACGGCCTGGACTACCACGAGGCCTCGGCCCTCCAGGCCGAGCAGGGCACGGACGAGCTGGTGTCCACCCTCGTCGACCGGTTCCACCGGGTCGCCCGCGACTACGACGTGGTCCTCGTCCTCGGCACCGACTACGCCGACACCCAGTTCCCGGACGAACTGTCGCTGAACGCCCGGCTCGCCAACGAGTTCGGGGCCTCGGTGATCCCGGTCGTGGGCGGCCGCAAGCAGACCGCGGAGTCGGTGCGCGCCGAGACCACCAACGCCTACCGCGCCTACGACACCCTGGGCTGCGACGTGCTCGCCGTGGTGGTGAACCGGGTCGCGAGCGAGGAACGGGACGAGCTCGCCGAGCGGCTCGCCACCCGGCTGCCGGTGCCCTGCTACGTGCTCCCCGACGAGCCGGCGCTGTCCGCCCCGACCGTCTCCCAGATCGCGCACACCCTCGGCGCGAAGGTGGTG
The DNA here is from genome assembly GCF_044334705.1 of Streptomyces sp. NPDC020731. Taxonomy (NCBI): domain Bacteria; kingdom Bacillati; phylum Actinomycetota; class Actinomycetes; order Kitasatosporales; family Streptomycetaceae; genus Streptomyces; species Streptomyces sp. NPDC020731. The sequence continues at coordinate 472,239 of NZ_JBIRTN010000002.1, read as the reverse complement.
CTCGGCGACGACTCCGGCCTCGCCCGCGACGCCCTGGACTTCATCTTCGGCGGCGCGATGCTGCCGAACTTCCTCGCCGCCCTGACCCCGGGCTGCCTCGTCGTCACGCCGGGCGACCGCGCCGACCTGGTCGTCGGCGCGCTGGCCGCGCACAGCGCCGGCACGCCGCCGATAGCCGGGGTGCTGCTCACCCTGGACGAGGTCCCCGGCGAGCACATCCTCACCCTCGCCGCCCGTCTCGCGCCCGGCACCCCGGTGCTGTCGGTGCCCGGCACCAGTTTCCCCACCGCCGAGCAGCTGTTCTCCCTGGAGGGGAAGCTGAACGCGGCCACCCCGCGCAAGGCGGAGCGGGCGCTCGGCCTCTTCGAGCGGTACGCCGACACCGCGGACCTCACCCAGCGGGTCTCCGCGCCCAGCAGCGACCGCGTCACCCCGATGATGTTCGAGCACAAGCTGCTGGAGCAGGCCCGCTCGGACCTGCGCCGGGTCGTGCTCCCCGAGGGCGTCGAGGAGCGGGTGCTGCACGCGGCCGAGGTGCTGCTGCGCCGGGGCGTGTGCGAGCTGACCCTGCTCGGTGACGTCGACCAGATCCGCAAGAAGGCCGCCGACCTCGGCATCGACCTCGGTGACACCCAGCTGATCGACCCGGCCACTTCCGAGCTGCGCGACTCCTTCGCCGAGAAGTACGCGGCCCTGCGCGCCCACCGGGGCGTCACCGTGGAGCTGGCCTACGACGTCGTCTCGGACGTGAACTACTTCGGCACGCTGATGGTGCAGGAGGGGTTCGCCGACGGCATGGTGTCCGGTTCGGTGCACTCCACGGCGGCGACGATCCGGCCGGCCTTCGAGATCATCAAGACCAAGCCGGACGCGGACATCGTCTCCTCGGTCTTCTTCATGTGCCTGGCCGACAAGGTGCTGGTCTACGGCGACTGCGCGGTCAACCCGGACCCGGACGCCGAGCAGCTCGCCGACATCGCCGTGCAGTCGGCGGTCACGGCCGCGCGGTTCGGGGTGGAGCCGCGGATCGCGATGCTGTCGTACTCGACCGGTACGTCCGGTACGGGCGCCGACGTCGACAAGGTGCGCGCCGCCACCGAGCTGGTGCGCTCGCGCCGGCCCGACCTGCGGATCGAGGGGCCGATCCAGTACGACGCGGCCGTGGAGCCGTCGGTCGCGGCCACCAAGCTGCCCGGCTCCGAGGTCGCCGGGCAGGCGACGGTGCTGATCTTCCCCGACCTGAACACCGGCAACAACACCTACAAGGCCGTGCAGCGCTCGGCCGGCGCCATCGCCGTCGGGCCGGTGCTCCAGGGTCTGCGCAAGCCGGTCAACGACCTGTCCCGGGGCGCCCTCGTGCAGGACATCGTCAACACCGTCGCCATCACGGCGATCCAGGCCCAGTCCCCCGCCCCGTCCCCGAGCGAGAAGGCGACCACCCAGTGAGCCGCACCCGCGTCCTCGTCCTCAACTCCGGCTCCTCGTCGGTGAAGTACCAGCTGCTGGACATGCGTGACAGCAGCCGGCTGGCCGCCGGTCTCATCGAGCGGATCGGTGAGCGGACCTCCCTCGTCCGGCACACCCCGCTCGCGGCGGGCGGGGAGACCCGGGAGCGCACCGGACCGGTCGCCGGCCACGACGCCGCCCTGAAGGCGATGGCCGAGGAGCTGGCCGCCGACGGTCTCGGCCTGGACTCCTCCGAGCTGGCCGCGATCGGCCACCGGGTGGTGCACGGCGGGAAGCACTTCACCGAGCCGACGGTGATCGACGACCGGGTGCTGGCGGAGATCGAGCGGCTGATCCCGGTGGCGCCGCTGCACAACCCGGCCAACCTGACCGGCATCCGCACCGCCATGACGCTGCGCCCGGACCTGCCGCAGGTTGCCGTCTTCGACACCGCCTTCCACACCACGATGCCGGAGTCGGCGGCCCGCTACGCGATCGACGTCGAGACCGCCGACGCGCACCGCATCCGCCGCTACGGCTTCCACGGCACCTCGCACGCGTACGTCTCCCGGGAGACCGTGAAGCTGCTGGGGAGGGCGCCCGGGGAGGTGAACGTCATCGTGCTGCACCTGGGCAACGGGGCGTCCGCCTCGGCCGTGCGGGGCGGGCGCTGCGTGGACACGTCCATGGGTCTTACGCCCTTGGAGGGGCTCGTGATGGGTACGCGGTCCGGAGACATGGACCCGGCCGTCATCTTCCATTTGATGCGTGTCGGCGGAATGTCCGCCGACGAGATCGACACTCTCCTCAACAAGAAGAGCGGTCTGGTCGGACTGTGCGGTGACAACGACATGAGGGAGATCCGGCGCCGGATCGACGAGGGCGACGAACGGGCGGAGCTCGCGTTCGACATCTACATTCACCGTCTGAAGAAGTACATCGGCGCCTATTACGCCGTTCTCGGACGGGTGGACGCGGTGGCCTTCACCGCCGGGGTCGGTGAGAACGCCGCTGAGGTGCGGGAGGCGGCCGTGGCGGGCCTGGAGGGGCTGGGTCTGGCGGTCGACGGCGGGCGCAACGCCGTACGCGGTGGCGGGCCGCGGCTGATCTCGCCCGAGGGCGCGCGGGTCGCGGTCGCGGTGGTACCGACGGACGAGGAAATGGAGATCGCTCAGCAGACATACGCACTGGTCGGAAGCAACAGCTGAGCAGGGACTTTCTCATTTGTATCTTCCGCCAGACGGAATATTCCGTAGCGAAACAAACCGATAGGATCGCCCCATGCGCCGTTCGAAAATCGTCTGTACTCTCGGCCCCGCGGTCGACTCCCACGAGCAGCTCGTCGCTCTGATCGAAGCCGGCATGAACGTGGCCCGCTTCAACTTCAGCCACGGCTCCCACGCCGAGCACCAGGGCCGGTACGACCGGGTCCGTGCCGCCGCCAAGGAGACGGGCCGGGCCATCGGTGTCCTCGCCGACCTCCAGGGCCCGAAGATCCGCCTGGAGACGTTCGCCGAGGGGCCCGTCGAGCTGGTGCGCGGTGACGAGTTCACCATCACCACCGAGGACGTCCCGGGCGACAAGACGATCTGCGGAACGACCTACAAGGGCCTGCCGGGCGACGTCTCCCGTGGCGACCAGATCCTCATCAACGACGGCAACGTCGAGCTCAAGGTCCTGGACGTCGACGGCCCCCGGGTGAAGTCGATCGTCATCGAGGGCGGTGTCATCTCCGACCACAAGGGCATCAACCTGCCCGGCACGGCGGTGAACGTGCCCGCGCTGTCCGAGAAGGACATCGAGGACCTGCGGTTCGCCCTGCGGATGGGCTGCGACCTGGTCGCGCTGTCCTTCGTCCGGGACGCCAAGGACGTCGCCGACGTCCACCGCGTGATGGACGAGGAGGGGCGCCGCGTCCCCGTCATCGCCAAGGTGGAGAAGCCTCAGGCGGTGGAGAACATGGAGTCCGTCGTGGCGGCCTTCGACGCCGTCATGGTCGCCCGCGGCGACCTGGCCGTCGAGTACCCGCTCGAGAAGGTCCCCATGGTGCAGAAGCGCCTGATCGAGCTGTGCCGGCGCAACGCCAAGCCGGTGATCGTGGCGACCCAGATGATGGAGTCGATGATCACCAACTCCCGGCCGACCCGCGCCGAGGCCTCCGACGTGGCCAACGCGATCCTGGACGGCGCCGACGCGGTCATGCTGTCGGCCGAGTCGAGCGTGGGCGCGTACCCGATCGAGACCGTGCGGACGATGTCGAAGATCGTCCAGGCGGCCGAGCAGGAGCTGCTCTCCAAGGGCCTACAGCCGCTGGTGCCGGGCAAGAAGCCGCGCACCCAGGGCGGTTCGGTGGCCCGTGCCGCCGCCGAGATCGCCGACTTCCTCGGCGGCAAGGGCCTGGTGGCCTTCACCCAGTCCGGCGACACGGCCCGGCGGCTGTCCCGCTACCGCGCCGGCCAGCCGATCCTGGCGTTCACCACGGACGAGTCGACCCGCAACCAGCTGGCGCTCAGCTGGGGCGTGGAGCCGTATGTCGCGCCGTTCGTGAACAGCACCGACGAGATGGTCGAGCTGGTGGAGCAGGAGCTGCTCAAGCTGAACCGCTTCAGCGAGGGCGACATCGTGATCATCACGGCCGGCTCGCCCCCCGGCGTCCCCGGCACCACCAACATGGTCCGCGTCCACCACCTGGGCGGCGCGACCGGCTGACCCGCCGAGGGCCCGTACGCCACCGAGGGCGCCCCCTGTGGCAGGGGGCGCCCTCGGTGTGTTGCGGCTCCCGGGGGGTCCTGACGGCGTTCAGCCGGTGATGTACTGCCGCAGCCCGGGCACGTGCAGGGTGCCACCGAACTGGCCGGCCTGCTTCACCGTCACCTTGGTGAAGTAGATCAGCGGGATGTTCAGCGGCGGTGGGTTCTCCGGGTCGAACGTGACCGGGATCAGGCCGAGCAGGTTCCCGGAGATGCTCTCGGTGTACATCACGGTGTCGCCGTCGCGGATGGTGGACGTCGACCCCTTGGCCGCCTGCACGTGGTGGGTCGCGCCGGACCGCTCGTCCTTGACCGTCTGGTGCAGGTCCCCGATGTCGGTGCCGTCGGAGATGACGTACTTCAGCACCTTCTTGGTGGCACCACTGGCGGTCCGCACCTCGACGATGCCCTGGTAGTCGGCGCCCTTCAGCAGCAGCGAGCTGGCGTTGAGGGTCCAGGGGTCGTCGGGCAGCAGGATCTCGTTGTCGACGCCGCCCTCGGCGTCGGTGGCGACCGGGCAGTCCTCGGGGTCGACCGTGGCCGACGCGGAGGGGCTCGGTGAGGCGGTGGCCCCGGGAGTCTCGGTCGCCTCCTCGGCGACCTCCTCGACCGCCTCCTCGGCTTCCCCGGTGGCCTCCGACGCCTTGTCGGTGGTGTCCTTCGCGATGTCCCCGGCCGCTTCGGTGACCTTCTCGGTGGTCTCCTCCACGGTGCCGGCCGCGGCCTCGGCCTTGTCCTCGGCCTTCTCCTCGGCGGCGGAGGCGGACGGGGTGGGGCTCGCCTCGGCTTCCTTGTCCTTCGGGGTGAGGACGTCCTTGATGGCGTCCCCGAGGCCCTCCAGGATGTTGCGGTCGGTCTCCGAGGGCTCCGGCTCGGGCTCGTCCGTGTCCTCCGCGGCGGGGGCGGAGGGGGCGGGCGCCGACTCGTCCTTGTCGTCCTTGTCGTCGGAACCTGAATCCGACGAAGAGGACGACGAGGACGTGTCCTTGCCCGTGTCCTGGTCCGCCTCCGGAGCCTGCTGCTCAGGGGTCTCCGCCGAGGGCTCCTCGTCCGGGGACGCGCTCTCGCTCGCCGACGCGGACGGCGTGGGCGACGCGGAGGAGTCGTCCTTCTCGGCGCCCTCGACGACCTCCAGACAGGCCTGGTACTCGTCGACGGTCAGGCTGTTCGCCGTCGGCGTCCCGTCGTTGCCGTCGGCGAGGGCCAGCGTCGGCGTGAACCCCATCCCCATGAGGACCGCCGTGGGCATCGCCGCCAGGGCTATCGCCTTGCCGCTCGGCACGTGGAATCTGGTGAACAGCGGCTTCTTCGGGGCCGCGTGACGCGGCCCGCGCACCTCGTCAGCCGACACGCTGCCCCCCTGCGGCCCGGACGCCGTCCGCCTCACCGTCTTCCCCCTTCTCGTAGGGAGCGGCCGGGAACTGCGGTGCCACGGCGGGGTCGTAGGGCGCGTCGTCCGGCGCCGCCTCGCCCGTGGGCGCGTCGGCCCCGTCGTGCTCCCCCGCCGCCTCGACCGGCGGCTCGCCCGGCACCCAGGAGAGGGCGAGCGCACCGCCGACCAGCGCGAGCAGGAAGCCGATCAGGAAGCCGCCTATGTTGGAGACCACCAGCGACACCAGGGCCAGCAGGATCGCCGCGACACCCGCGAAGACCCGGGTGGCCGACTGGAACCACATGGTCAGGCCCAGCGTGAACAGCAGCACGCCGATGATCAGCGACCCCGCGCCGGCCGTCGTCGCCATGGCGAGCGACATGTGGCCCAGCTTGAGCGTGGCGTAGGGGAAGTACGCGATGGGTATTCCGCCCAGCAGCGTGAACAGACCGGCCCAGAACGGCCGGGTGCCCCGCCAGTCGCGGAATCGCAGACGCAGCCGGGTGAAGGTCCCGGTGCTCTGGACCGGAGTCTCGGCACTCATGGAAAAAGCTCCCTGGGTCCGGGGGAAGTACGTACCGGCTCGGCCGTAGGCGTGGAGAAGCCGGAAGTCTGAGTCTGTGAGGGTGGCCCGGCACGCGGGCCTGCCGGGCGGCGGGGCGGAGAAGCGATGACTCCCCCGCCCCCCGGGGCAGCTCAGCTACCCCGGAACACCCCGGTGACGGAAGCCGTCTAGTAGCACTCCATCTTGGAGTCCGTACCGAGACGCATCGACAGGCCGTTCAGCGTGAACGTGCCGGCCGTGGTCGCCCACGCCGTCTGCTTGACGTCGTAGAGGTCGGCCGACTCGGCCTGCTGGGCGAAGCCGCCCGGCAGCACGCTTTCGCCCTCCTTGACGGCGGGGCCGCGGCTCTTGTCCCTGACCGCAACACCGATGTCGATGTTCTTGAACTTCGCGTCAGCGTCGAGCTGGGCGACGTCGATGAAGAGGTTCTTGGCCCTGACCGGCTTCTTCGCGTCGTTGCCCGCCTCAAGACGGAGGTAGACCGTCCCCACGAGGGGGATGTCCGTCTTGACCGACTGGCACATCTCGTTGATCCTCGCCGTCTCGAACGACGAGATCGCGACCGGGACCTTCTTCTTCTTCTTCTCGTCCCCGGCGACCGAGGCGTAGACCTCGTCGATACCGCCGTACTGGGCGAAACCGTCACCGTGCAGGTGACTGGCCGTCACCTTGAACTGCTGGCCGGAGACGCTGAACGACGCCGCGAGGGCGCCCTGCGCCAGGCTGACACCCACCGCCGCCGTCGCGAGCACGCTGGGCACCATGACCACAGCGAACCGCTTCCATCTGGTCCCGCCACGCACCTGGGACTCCATATTTCCTCCTTCTCGGACGTACATCTCCTGCCCCGGCTCGTCGCCATGGACGGCGGATCGGCCGGGCAGGGATGGGAGAAGTGCTACGTCCTCGGGAAGGAGAGCGCCCGAGCTCGACGGCGCGTACGACGCGCCCGATCACCGGCGATCACCCCCGAGCGACAACCACTGGTCGCGCCTGACACGCATCACGCACAACCCTGCTGGACAGGCTTCGCCGGGTGGGCGAAGACCCCCCTGTCCGAGAACCGGCGTCACGGCCGCCGGTTCTGCTCGGTGGGGACCCAGGAGTTCCCGCGGCCCGACCGGCTGTCGGGGTACGGGTAATGGACCGAGCGTCGCCGATCGTGGTGCATTCTCGCCGCCGACACAAGGGGGTTCGTTACTCGCTAGTAACGACCGGGTAACCACGCGACGACCCATCGACCCCGATCGGCGACGCTAGGTACACCGCAAGGGCCGTACAAAACTGTTGATCGATGGACAGAACCCGACAGATCGCCGCCTGCGACTTACTTGCAGTAACAGCGGCCGCGATTACCAAGATTTGGTAAAGCGCGGCCGCAACGGCATCCGTGAGCCACTCGACACCCAGGACCCCACGAACCCGAACCCCCGGCAAATCAACCGGAATCGGGCAACACCGCCCGGGTGGTTCAGAACAGGGCCCGCGCCAGCGCCCGGCGCGCGGCGATCACGCGCGGGTCGTCGGCGCCGACCACCTCGAACAGCTCCAGCAGCCGCACCCGTACGGCATTGCGGTCGTCGCCCGCGGTGCGCGCCACCGTCTCGATGAGCCGGCCGAAGGCGTCCTCGACATGACCGCCCACCAGGTCCAGGTCGGCGGCGGCGATCTGCGCCCCGGCGTCCCCGGGCTTCTCGGCGGCCTCCTTGCGCACCTGCTGCGGGTCCAGGCCCTGTACCCGCTGGAGCAGTTCGGCCTGGGCGAGACCCAGCGTGGCCTCGGGGTTGGTCGGGTCGTCGGTGAGCACGTTCTTGTACGCCTGGACGGCACCGGCGAGGTCACCGCTGTCCAGCGCCCGCACGGCGGCCTCCAGCAGGGCGTCGTACGGACCGGCGGCCTCGACCGGAGCCTCCGCCGGAGCGCCGCCGCCCGGTACGGCGTCGGGGTCGACGGCGAGGCCGGTCAGGCCGAAGCGCTGCTCGCCGACCTGAACCAGCTGGTCCAGGGTCTGGCGGATCTGCGCCTCGCCCGCGGCCCCCTGGAAGAGCGGCAGCGCCTGTCCGGCCACCACCGCGAAGACCGCCGGGATCCCCTGGATCCCGAACTGCTGCATCAGCATCTGGTTGGCGTCGACGTCGATCTTGGCGAGGAGGACGCGCCCGTTGTACTCGACGGTGAGCCGCTCAAGGAGCGGACTCAGCTGCTTGCAGGGCTCGCACCACTCGGCCCAGAAGTCGATGACGACCGGGACCTCGGTGGACCGCTGCAGAACGTCGCGCTCGAAGCCGGCCTCGTCGACGTCGATGATGAGATCGGCCGGGGAGATCGCGCCCCCGCCGCCCTGCCGGGCCGCTTCCGCGCGCGCCTGCTCCGCCTTCGCCTTGGCCTCTTGGGCCGCCTTCACCGCGGCGAGGTCGACGACTCCGCTCATGGACATGTTCCGTGGCTGCATGCGTCTATCCTCCCCCGTACTGCGCGCGTGTGTGAAAACGCCCGGGAAAGCCAGGCGTACGTGTGCTGTTGGCGCCGGGTCCCCACCCCACGCCGGTGGTCGTCGCTCGGGCACGCCGGTCATGCGCGCTTTCGCTACGGGTCGTAGCGTAATACCGGCCGGGGCTCGCTGAACAGGGTGCCACGGTGATCTCCCTCACGCACGGCCGCGCGGAATCCGCCGTTATCGTCATGCCATGCAGAGCCGCACCCCAGCCAGTCGCACCGGGCGCCCGCGCAGCGCCGCCGCGGACGCCGCGATCCTGGCCGCGACCCGTGCGGCCCTGGTCGAACTGGGCTGGTCCAAACTCACTCTGGGGGACGTGGCGATCCGCGCCGGGGTCGCCAAGACCACCCTCTACCGCCGCTGGGCGGGCAAGAACGAACTGGTCGTGGACGCCGTCGCGGAACTCTTCGACGAGCTGAACCTGCCCGACCGCGGCTCGCTCGCCGCCGACATCGAGGGCGTGGTGCTCCAGTTCGCGACGATCCTGGCGCGTCCGGAGGCCAGGAACGGCTTGATGGCGGTGGTGGCCGAGTCCACTCGCGACGACGCCCTGCGGGAACGTATCCGCGCCTCGATCGTGGACCGGCAGAAGCGGCTCGTACTGGCCGGCCGGGCGCGGGCGCAGGCACGGGGCGAGCTGCCGCCGGAGCCCGATGCGCGGGAGGCGGCCCGCACCGTCGACCTGATCTTCGACATGGTGGCCGGCGCGGTGGTGCACCGCACCCTGGTGAGCGCGGAACCGGCCGACGAGGAATGGGTGCACGGCTTCACCCGGGTCCTGCTGTCGGGCCTCGCCGCCCCCGGCCCCGGCTGACCGGGACCGGCCGCGAACCGGCCACGGTCGGCCGGTAGTCGCCTGTCACCGCCCCCGGTGCGCTGCGAGGATCGTGATCATCCCGCACCGGGGGCGTGCGGGACGCCGAGCAGCCAGGGAGGCGCGCATGACCGGGACCGGACCCGCCACCGCACGGATCGACACCTCCAGGCCGCACCCGGCCCGGGTCTACGACTGGTTTCTCGGCGGCAAGGACAACTACCCGGTCGACGAGGAACTGGGCCGGCAGATCATGGGCGTCGACGGCACCGCCCAGCACGTCGCCCGCACCAACCGCTGGTTCATGCAGCGGGTCACCCGGTGGCTGGCCGGCGAGGCGGGCGTTCGCCAGTACCTGGACATCGGCACCGGCATCCCCACCGAGCCCAATCTGCACCAGATAGCGCAGGGCATCGTGCCCGAGTCCCGCGTGATCTACACGGACAACGATCCCATCGTGCTGAAGCACGCCGAGGCGCTCCTGCGCAGCACCCCCGAGGGCGTCACCGACTACGTCCAGGCCGATGTGCGCGAGCCCGGCCGCATCCTGGAACAGGCCCGCGAGAAGCTGGACTTCGACCGGCCGGTGGCGCTGTCCCTGGTCGCGCTGACGCACTTCCTCGGTGACGGGGACGATCCGTACGCACTGGTGGCGCGGCTCGTCGGGGCGCTGCCCTCCGGCAGTTACCTGGTCCTGTCGCAGCTCACCGCGGACTTCGACCCGGAGGCGGTCGGCCGCGGCGTGGAGATGTACAAGGCGGGCGGCGTCACGCTCGCGCCGCGCGGCCGCGCGGAGATCGCCCGTTTCTTCGAGGGTCTGGAGCCGGTGGAGCCGGGCCTGGTCCAGCTGACCGACTGGCATCCCGAACTCGCGATCGGCGAGACCACCGACGAGCACGCGGTGATCTCGCTGTACGGGGCGGTGGCCCGCAAGCCGTGACCCGCAAGCCGTGACCCGATCGCGCGGAGAGGCCCACTCATGTCGACTCGCCGCTCATCGGCATCGGTCCGTGGTGGAGCGGGGCTCCGTGGCGGGTTCCGTGCCGCCCCGCCATGCGGGCCGGATCACCGCGGCACGCGCGGAAACCGGTCGGGGACGCACGTCGAGCCGTAGACACGGAGTCCCGAATTCCTGGATCCGCGCCGCGGAATCCCGGCGGACGGCGCCGCGCGCCTTCCTCTCCGGTCGTCCGACCGGTGCGCCGCCGTGATCCAAGGGGCTCCGCGCCGCAGAATCCTGGCGGGCGGCGCCCCGCGCCGCCCCCTCCGGTCGTCCAACCGGTGTGCCGCCGTGATTCATGGGACACAGAAGGGCACTACCTTGCACATACTCGGACGCGCGCTGGGCACCACGCTCACCGCAGCCCTCGGCTCGCTGCTGCTGACCGTTCCGGGAGCCGCCCCGGCGTTCGCGGCGGACGCCGTGCCGCTGCCGATGTACTCCCTCGCCGACATGGAGGTCGACGGGAGCAACCAGAGGGTCTTCCTCAGCATGCCCGCGGGGGCGGACGGCCGGGTCGTGGTGACGGACTACGACGGCGGGAACAGCACCTGGCTGGACGGCCTGCCGGGCGCCGGCGGGCTGGCCCTCTCGCCCGACTCCCGGACCCTCTACGTGGCCGCGCGGGACATCGACACCGTCGTCGCGTACGACACCGCGACGCTGACGGAGACCGCACGGTACTTCGTGGGCGAGGACACCGCCCCGTGGAGCCTGGCTTTCGCGGGCGGGAAGCTGTGGTTCGGATACGGCAGCACCGGGGACCTCGGGTCGGTCGACGTGTCCGGTGCCGAGCCGGTGGTCGAGCTCGGTCTGGACGCTTCACTGGACTGGGGGGCGGAGCTCGTCGTCTCCCCCGCCGACCCCGACGTACTGGTGGCCGGCACGGGCAACCCCAACGTCAACACCCTCACGGTGTACGACGTGGGCGGCGGATCCCCCGAGGTGACCGCCCGACGGGTCTTCTCCGGGACGGAGATGAACGGTCTGCGGGACCTGGACGTGACACCCGACGGCCGGAGCGTCGTCGTGGCCGCCCTGACATCGCCCGGTTACCAGGCCTTCCGCCTCGACGACCTCTCGGACCAGGGAACCCCCGCGGCTTCGCCCTCTCCCCTGGCCGTCGCCGTCGCACCCGACGGCACGGTGGCCGGAGGAACCTCCAACAACAGCGCCGACGTGCCGGACCTGTCCTTCTACGCGCCGGGCGCTCCGGCTCCGCTGACCGCGGTCGAGCTGGGCGGTGGCACCGAGAGGCTGGTGGAGGAAGGGCTGGCCTGGGCGCCGGACGGGAGCCGGGTCTTCGCCGTGACACAGCAGACCGGCGTCATGGGACTCCGGTTCCATGCGCGGCAGGTCGCCACCACCGTGCAGACCACCCTTGCCCTCGAGGCGCCTCCGACCAGCAGGAGGTACCGGGAACTGACCGTCACCGGCACCCTGGCTCCGGCGGCCGGCTTCGCTCCCGGCGCCACCGTCGCGGTGAAGCGCTACGACGCCGCCGCTCCGGAAGGCACCTCGCTGGGCACCGTCACCGTGTCGGCCGACGGCACCTTCGCCGTGACCGACACGCCGAGAAGGGCCGGTCAGGTGAGGTACGGCGTGACGTACGCCGGTGACCCCTGGCACACCGCGGCCTCCGCCGAGGTGACCGTGGAGATCACCCGCCGCTGACGTGGTCTCCGGCGCGGACGTCGCCGTGGCCCGGATCAGGACCGCGGACCACGGCGACCTCCCCTCCGCGCGGTCCCGGCGCAGGGCACCGGCTCCCCGCCCGGAACACCTCCGACCGGTGGTGTTCCGGGCGGTACGACGGCGGGGGCAGCCGCGTCGGCGGACGCCCCCGCCGCCCTGACCGAGCGGCGTCGGGTCTAGAACCCGGCGGGCTCCGTGTAGACGCCCCACTCCTCGCGCAGGACGCCGCAGATCTCGCCGAGGGTCGCCTCCGCGCGTACGGCGTCCAGCATCGGCCCGATCATGTTCGCGCCGGAGCGGGCCGCCGCGACCATGGCGTCGAGCGCGCCGCGCACCTTCGCGTCGTCGCGGGCGGCCTTGCGCTCGCCGAGGAGCCGCACCTGCTCGCGCTCCACCTCGTGGCTGACCCGCAGGATCTCCAGGTCGCCGGTGACGGACCCGGTGTGGACGTTGACGCCGACGACCCGCTTGTCGCCCTTCTCCAGGGACTGCTGGTAGCGGAACGCCGACTCGGCGATCTCGCCGGTGAACCAGCCGTCCTCGATGCCGCGCAGGATGCCGGAGGTGATCGGCCCGATCGGGTGCCTGCCGTCCGGATGGGCGCGCAGGCCCCGCTCCTTGATCTGCTCGAAGATCTTCTCGGCGTCCGCCTCGATGCGGTCGGTGAGCTGTTCGACGTACCAGGAACCGCCCAGCGGGTCGGCGACGTTGCCGACGCCGGTCTCCTCCATCAGCACCTGCTGGGTGCGCAGGGCGATCTCGGCGGCCTGCTCGCTGGGCAGCGCGAGGGTCTCGTCGAGGGCGTTGGTGTGGAGGGAGTTGGTCCCGCCGAGCACGGCGGCCAGCGCCTCCACGGCCGTCCGTACGACGTTGTTGTACGGCTGCTGCGCGGTCAGCGAGACACCGGCGGTCTGGGTGTGGAAGCGCAGCCACTGCGCCTTGTCGCTCTTCGCGCCGTAGACGTCCCGCATCCAGCGCGCCCAGATCCTGCGCGCCGCACGGAACTTGGCGATCTCCTCGAAGAAGTCGAGGTGGGCGTCGAAGAAGAAGGAGAGGCCGGGCGCGAAGACATCCACGTCCAGGCCGCGGCTGAGCCCCAGCTCCACGTACCCGAAGCCGTCCGCGAGCGTGTACGCCAGCTCCTGCGCGGCCGTGGATCCGGCCTCGCGGATGTGGTAACCGGAGACGGAGAGCGGCTTGTAGGCGGGGATGCCGGCCGCGCAGTGCTCCATCAGGTCGCCGATGAGGCGCAGATGGGGCTCGGGCTGGAAGAGCCACTCCTTCTGCGCGATGTACTCCTTGAAGATGTCCGTCTGCAGCGTGCCGTTGAGCACGGCGGGGTCGACGCCCTGGCGCTCGGCGGCGACGAGGTACATGCAGAAGACGGGCACGGCGGGCCCGCTGATCGTCATGGAGGTCGTCACGTCCCCGAGCGGGATGTCCCGGAACAGGACCTCCATGTCGGCGGCCGAGTCGATCGCCACCCCGCAGTGGCCGACCTCGCCCAGGGAGCGCGGGTCGTCGGAGTCGCGGCCCATGAGCGTCGGCATGTCGAAGGCGACGGAGAGCCCGCCCCCGCCGTTGCCGAGGATCATCTTGTAGCGCTCGTTGGTCTGCTCGGCGTTGCCGAACCCGGCGAACTGCCGGATGGTCCAGGTCCGCCCCCGGTAGCCGGTCGGATACAGCCCGCGGGTGAAGGGATACTCCCCCGGCCAGCCGATCCGCTCGAACCCCTCATAGGTGTCCCCGGTCCGGGGCCCGTACACCGGCTCCACGGGATCGCCGGAGAGCGTGGTGAAATCCGCGTCGCGCTTGCGAGCGGCGTCGTACCGGGCCTGCCAGCGTCGGCGGCCCTCCTCGATGGCGTCAGCGTCCATACCCTCGAATTTACTAGGACGTCCAAGTAAATGTCGATGGGAGACCGCCGCACGCTGCTCCGTACGGCGGTGGGACGCGTTACGCGACGGCGGGGGCTTCCTCCGCGACCTTGCCCTCCAGCTCGCGGCTGATCCGGCGCTCCACGAAGAACGCGGCCGTGGGGACGGTCCCGGCGAGCAACACCCACAGCTGCTTCTTGACCGGCCACTTCGCCTTGGAACCGAGGTCGAAGGCGAAGATCAGGTAGACGACGTAGAGCCACCCGTGGGCGATGCTGACCACCTGCGTGAAGTCGGCCGCGCCACCCATGTCGAGCACGTACTTGCCGATCATGCCGAGGGTCAGCGCGACGAGGAGGACACCGGTGACGTAGGCCATGATCCGGTAGCGGGTCAGCACGCTCTTCTTCATGGAGTCGAGCGTAACGGGCCGTTCCGGGAGATCTTGCCCGGGGTCACTCGCCCTCGAAGTCCCCCGCCGCCAGCCGCAGCGGGCGGAGCATCGCGAAGAGCTCGCCGCACTCCTCGGCGTCGTAGGCGCCCAGGCCGAAGTCCATGGCCATCAGGTCGCGAGTGGCGGCCTCGACCACCTCGCGGCCCTTGTCGGTGATGGTGGCGAGGGTGCCGCGGCCGTCGTTGGGGTTGGGGCGCTTGGCCACCAGACCGGACCGCACCAACCGGTCCACGGTGTTCGTCACCGACGTGGGATGCACCATGAGCCGCTCGCCGATCTTGGACATCGGCAGCTCACCGGACTTCGAGAAGGTCAGCAGCACCAGCGCCTCGTACCGCGCGAACGTGAGCCCGTACGGCTTGACCACCGCGTCCACCTCGGCCAGCAGGATCTGCTGCGCCCGCATGATCGAGGTGATCGCGGCCATCGACGGCACGTTTCCCCAACGCTGCTTCCAGAGCTCGTCGGCGCGGGCGATGGGATCGAACGAGAGACTGAGCGGCTTCGGCACGGAGCAGACCCTACCGGCCGGTCATATGTCGGTCAGCCCCGTCTCACTCATCGGTACCGCCGCATTGCGCAGTGGACAGCCCTCAGCGCAGGACGTAACTCCCCGCCCCCAGAACCGTGCGCAGGCGGCCCTCCTCCCGGAGGGCGACGACGGCCTTCTGGACCGTCGACTGCGTCACGCCGTACTCCGCTGCCAGCGTGACCGTGCCGGGGAAGCGCTCACCGGGTTCCCACTCGCCGGCGTCCAGGCGTCGGCGGAGGTCGGCGGCCACCTGGGGCCAGACGGGAACGGCGCGGTCGAGTTCCATGACCCCAGCGTCTGCGGAAATGCGAATACGAGCTACCGCGTAATCGCGTAACCGCGTAAGGTCGTCACCGTAAGTACCCCGGCGACCGCGCGAACGGTCCCGGGGCCTGGCCGACGCTATGAAGGAGCGACGACATGCACGACACTACCCAGCTTCGACGCCTGCCCTGGCGAGAGGGCGACCGGCCCGCATTCGTCTCACCGGGCGATGGGATCGTCAACCGACTGGCCGATGCCCTGGAGGCCGAACTGATCGAGACCGCGCAGACAGACGCCACTCGGGCACGGGGCCTGGCCGACGACGCCGGGGCAACACCGCCGGAGCTGAGGACCGCCCTGCGCTTCGTCGCGCACTCCGTCGAGGAAGCGGTCCTGGTCGCAGTCCTGCGCGGCGAGCGGCTGGGGCTGGGGCTGGACAGCCCTGAGGTGCCGGACGGCGGGCAGACGGACAGGCCCGGCCGGTAGCAGCGGGCGGCGGACACATGAAGGGACCCAGCGGACCTACCGGTAAGCCCGGTGCCACTGGGTCCCGGGGACACGGCCCCCGCACACGACTACTCGGCCAGATGCCGTTCCACGGTCTCCACCTTGGAGGTGAGACCGTCCGTCACTCCCGGCCGGATGTCCGCCTTGAGGACGAGGGAGACGCGCGGTGCGCGTGCCTCCACCGCGGCCACGGCGCGCCTGACCACGTCCATGACCTCGTCCCACTCACCCTCGATCGAGGTGAACATCGCGTCGGTGCGGTTCGGCAGGCCGGACTCGCGGACCACCCGCACGGCGTCGGCGACGTACTCCCCCACGTCCTCGCCGACGCCGAGCGGCGTCACGGAGAAGGCGACGATCACGCGCCCACGACCCCCTCGTTACGGGCGCGGGAGGCGATCACCGCGTCCTCGGCCTCGCGCTTGAGGCGGCGGTCGGCGAAGAAGCCGCCGGTCGGCAGGACCGACATCAGGAAGTAGAAGGCGGCGGTCTTCAGCGACCACTTGGCGCGGTTCCAGGCGTCGGCCCAGAAGAGCACGTAGAGGACGAAGAGGAAGCCGTGGACCGCGCCCATCACCGGGACGGCGTTGAAGTCCGTGGTCCGCTTCAGGACCGAGCAGACGAGCAGCAGCAGGAACGAGATCGCTTCGGGGCCCGAGACCAGGCGGAGGCGGCGGAGGGCGGAGGCGGTCTTGATGTCCACGGGTCACCTTCGGTGGGAGAGACGTCGGCGTTGACGGGTCGGACGGCTTGTGAACGGACGCACAAGCGTCCCCCATTGTGGCAAACGCCGTCCGCGATCACCGGAGGGGGTCCCGCGCGTCCCGTAAGGGGCCGGTCAGGGTACGACTCCCCCTTCGGGATCTGTCGGCGGGGGCGAAGGTGCGACTACCGTCGCAGGCGTGGCGATGTTCCGACTTCAGAGCAGCAAGGTGCTCGCCGTCGACATGACCGGGGATGCCGTGAAGGCGAAGAACGGCTCCATGGTCGCGTACGACGGTGACATGGCCTTCAAGAAGCTCAGCGGTGGTGGTGAGGGCATCCGGGGGATGGTGACCCGGCGGCTCACGGGTGAGCAGATGACGTTGATGGAGGTGAAAGGGCACGGGACCTGCTTCTTCGCGGACCGTGCCTCCGAGATCAACCTGGTGGGTCTCCAGGGCGACAAGCTGTACGTGGAGTCCAGCAACCTGCTGGCGACCGACGGCGGCCTGCGCACCGGGACGAGTTTCACGGGCATGCGCGGGGCCTCGCAGGGCAACGGGCTGTTCACGACCACGATCGAGGGCCACGGCCAGGCGGCGATCATGTCGGACGGGCCGGCGGTGCTGCTCCGGGTCAGCCCCCAGTACCCGCTGACGGTCGACCCGGGCGCCTATGTGGCCCACCAGGGGAACCTGCGGCAGTCCTTCCAGTCGGGTGTGACCTTCCGCACGCTGATGGGAGAGGGCGGCGGCGAGGCCTTCCAGATCCGGTTCGAGGGCGACGGGCTGGTCTACGTGCAGCCCAGTGAGCGGAACACGATCGCGGGGGACGTCTGACATGGGCTTCCGGGAGATCAACTCGAAGATGATCGAGGCGACCGTCGCGCCCGGTCAGCGGCTGTTCAGTCAGCGCGGCGCGATGCTCGCCTACAAGGGCGAGGTGAGCTTCACCCCGAACACGGCGGGCGGCCAGGGCGGGGTGATGTCGATGATCGGGCGGCGGGTCGCCAACGAGGACACGCCCCTGATGACCGTCGAGGGCAGCGGCACCGTCCTGTTCGGGCACGGCGGCCACCACATCCAGGTGATCGACCTCGCCGGTGACACACTGTGCGTCGAGGCCGACCGGCTGCTCGCCTTCGAGGGCACGCTGGAGCAGGGGACGGTGTTCCTCGGCTCGCAAGGCGGGGTGATGGGCATGGTGCGGGGGCAGGTCTCCGGGCAGGGCCTCTTCACGACCTCGCTCAAGGGGCACGGCGCGGTCGCCGTGATGGCCCACGGAGGGGTGATCGAGCTCCCGATCACTCCGCAGCGGCCGGTGCGCGTCGACCCGCAGGCCTACGTCGCCCACCACGGCGACGTCCGCAACAAGCTGTCGACCGCCCTCGGCTGGCGGGACATGGTGGGCCGGGGCTCCGGCGAGGCGTTCCAGTTGGAGCTGAGCGGCAGCGGTGCCGTGTACGTCCAGGCCTCGGAGGAGAAGTTGTGAGCAACACCGTCCACGACCCGATGACGCTGCCGTCCGACGACAACGTCGATCACTACACCTTCTGCGTGGAGCTCAAGGGCACCCAGTGGTTCATGCAGAAGGGGAAGATGATCGCCTACTACGGTTCGATCGAGTTCAACGGGATCGGGCACGGGCGACTCGACCGACTTGTCCGTACGTCGTTCCATTCGCCTCTGCACGCGAGCGACTGGGTCGTGGCGGAGGGTTCGGGCAAGATGCTCCTCGCCGACCGGGCCTTCGACGTGAATTCGTACGATCTCGAAGACGGCAACCTGACCATTCGCTCGGGCAACCTCCTCGCTTTTCAGCCAACTCTCTCGCTGAAGCAGTCGATCGTGCCGGGTTTCCTGACGCTGATCGGAACCGGAAAGTTCGTGGCCGCCTCCAACGGTCCGGTGGTGTTCATGGAGCCGCCGATCCGGGTGGATCCGCAGGCGCTGGTCGGCTGGGCGGACTGCCCCTCCCCGTGCCACCACTACGACCATGGCTACATGACCGGCGTGATGGGCGGTCTACGTGCGATGACCGGCCTCGGCGGGGCCTCGGGCGAGGAGCACCAGTTCGAGTTCGTGGGGGCGGGCACGGTGCTGCTCCAGTCGTCGGAGGCGCTGATGGCGGAGCAGGCCACGGGGGTCACTCCGCACGAGCCCGGGGTGCCCGGGGGCGGGGTTCCGGGTGGCCACGGGCAGGGGGCGGGGGCACCGCGTCTTCCCGGACAGCTGGGAGACCTCCAGCGTCGCTTCGGGCTGTGAGCGGTAGTGTGCGGGGTGTGACATCGAACGCCTGAGCACGGTGTCACCCGGAAGCCTTATTAGTTCGCCATTCAACTTCCTTAGGTAGACTTCATTCATGGAGACCGAGACGGCCACCCGCTGGCTGACCAATGCGGAGCAGTGCGCCTGGCGCACCCACCTGGAGGTCAACAGGCTGTTGACGTATCAGCTCGAGAAGGATCTGCAGCCGTTCGGCCTGACGATGAACGACTACGAGATCCTGGTGAACCTGTCCGAGTCGGAGGACCGGCGGATGCGGATGAGCGACCTCGCCTCCGCGACCATGCAGTCCAAGAGCCGCCTCTCGCACCAGGTCACCCGCATGGAGAACGCGAACCTGGTCCGGCGGGAGAACTGCGAGTCCGACCGCCGCGGGCTCTACGCGGTCCTCACCGACCACGGCATGGAGACCATGCAGAAGGTCGCGCCCCATCATGTGGCGTCCGTGCGCCGGCACTTCATCGACCTGCTCTCCCCCGAGGCGCTCACCGAGCTCGACAAGGCCCTCAAGCCCATCGCGGAGCATCTACGGGGGCAGCGGGGGCGCCACTGACCCGCTCCCGGCCTCACCCGGCGAGCGGCAGGCGGAGCTCGAACAGGGCTCCGCCTGCCGGCGCCGTACCCGCCGTGAGCGTTCCGCCGTGCCGTACGGCGACATCCCTCGCGATCGCCAGCCCCAGCCCCGCGCCACCGTCGTCGCGGCTGCGGGCGGCGTCCAGCCGTACGAACCGCTCGAAGATCCGCTCCCGGTCGGCCTCGGCCACCCCGTCGCCGTCGTCGGCCACGCCCAGGACCGCCCAGGCGCCCTCCCGCCGTACGGTCACGGCGACCCGCTCGCGGGCGTGCCGCCCGCCGTTGTCCAGCAGATTGGCGAGCACCCGCCCCAACTGCCCCCGCGATCCGGTCACCTCCGCCGGCTCCGCGTCCACCGTCACGCCCGTACGTCCCGTGGCCTCCTCACGGGCCAGCGCGGACAGGTCGACCCGGGCGTCGGCGGGCCGCTCCCCCGCGTCCAGCCGGGCGAGCAGCAGCAGATCCGCGGCGAGGTGCTGGAGCCGCACGGTGTCCTCCACGGCGCCGTCCAGGTCCAGCAGCCCGGGGTGGGCGGCGGCCACCTCCAACTGGGTGCGCAGGGACGCGATCGGGCTGCGCAGTTCGTGCGAGGCGTCGGCGACGAACCGCCGCTGCCGCTCCACGGACGCCTCCAGCGCGGCCAGTGTCTCGTTGGTGGTGCGGGCGAGGCGGGCGATCTCGTCGTGGGTGGCCGGTTCGGGGACCCGGCGGGCGAGGTCCTCGGAGGCGGTGATCGCGGCCATCTCGCTCCGGATGCCCTCCACCGGACGCAGGGCCCGGCCCGTGACCAGCCAGGTCACCGCACCGACGACCGCCAGGAGCAGCGGGAAGCCGATGAGCATCACGGTCAGCGCGGTCCGTACGGCGCCGTGCTCGGCGGCCAGCGGGGCGCCCGCGTGGACGGTGAGCCGGCCCCGGTCGTCGGTCTCGACCTCCACGGCGGCGAAGCGGTAGTCCTCGGTGTCGCCGTCGATGGTGGCGGAGCCGTTGCCGAAGGTGGTCTCGTGGGCGATCTCGCCGGAGTCGTCCGAGTCGCCGTCGTCGCCGTCGTCATCGTCGTCGCCCGGTGTCGACGGCTGCGGTTCCACCTCGGTGGTCGCCGTGCCGGTGATCCGTTCCAGGTCCTCACTGGCGGCGACCAGCCTGCCGTCCTCGTCGAGGACCTGCACCGGGCTGTCGTCGCCGTCCAGCCCCGAGAGTTTGCCGTACGGCGTCCGGGCGGCGAGTTCGGAGGCGACCGCCCGCGCGGAGCGTTCCGCCTGGGTGCCCGCCTCGCCGATCAGGTTGGAGCGCAGCGACAGCAGCACGGCGGTGCCGGCCGCGACGAGGGCGACCGCGACCACGAGGGTGGCGCCGAGTGTCGCCCGTGCGCGGACCGAGCCGAACAGGCGGCTCACGGCGCCGTCTCCAGGCGGTAACCGGCGCCGCGTACGGTGCGGATGAGTCCGGCGCGCAGTTTGCGGCGCAGGGCGCTGATGTAGACCTCGACGATGTTGGGGTCGCCGTCGTAGGCGAAGTCCCAGACGTGTTCGAGGATGTCGGCCTTGGAGACCACCTCGCCGGCCCGCAGCACCAGGTGCTCGAGCACCGAGAACTCCTTGGCGGTCAGGGCCACTTCGTCCTCGCCCAGGAAGACCCGGCGGGCGGCGGTGTCCACTCTGAGGTCGCCGTGCACATGGACCGGGGAGGCCCCGGTGGTGGGCCGGCGGCGCAGCAGCGCCTTGATCCTGGCGACGAGGACGACGTACGAGAACGGCTTGGTGAGGTAGTCGTCGGCGCCGGTGTCCAGGCCCTCGGCCTCGTCGTACTCGCCGTCCTTCGCCGTGAGCATCAGGATCGGCACGTCGTGGCCGGCGGCGCGCAGGGCCGCGCAGACGCGGTAGCCGTTCAGGCCGGGCAGCATGATGTCGAGGATGAGGAGGTCGTACGTCCCCTCCGTGGCCCGGTGCAGCCCCTCCCGGCCGTCGTGGACGACGTCCACGGCGTAGCCCTCGGCGGTGAGGCCCTTGGCGAGCGACAGGGCCAGCCGCTTCTCGTCCTCCACGATCAACAGGCGCATGGGGTCAAGGGTCGCAAAGCGAACCTGAAGATCCCTTCAGGCGGGTTCAGGTTCTCCTCAGCGTCGGTCGGCGAGATTGAAGTCGCCGAAAACGAAGCAGCTCGGGAGGAACCAGCATGAAGCGCAACATCGTGATCGCCGTCGTCACGGCCGCGGCCCTGGTCGGGGGCGGTACGGCCACGGCCCTCGCGGTCTCGGGGGACGACGCGCCGACGACGCGGGCGACGGAGAACCGGGCGGCGGACGACGACACGCGGGGCGACGACGGCCGGGACGACGGCCGGGGGCGCGCGGACGCCGACGACCAGGACGCCGACAGCGACGACCGCGACGGTGACGACGACGCCCGCGTCGCCTCCTCCGGCAAGGTGACCGCCGCCGACGCCATCGCCGCCGCGCTCAAGCACACGCCGGGCACGGCTGTCTCCGCCGAACTGGACGACGACGATGACGACAACGACGGCAAGGCGGCCTGGGAGGTCGACGTCCTCGGCGGCGGCGACACCTGGCACAGCGTGCGCGTCGACCCGGGCACCGGAAAGGTCCTGGGCGCCCAGAAGGACGACGAGGACGACACCGCCGAGGTGCAGGCCGCGCTGAAGGGCACGTCGGTGACGGCCGAGGAGGCCGCGAAGGCGGCTGCCGCCAAGGGGACGGTGACGTCGGTGGACCTGGACGACGACGATGACAAGGGGTGGGAGGCCGAGACCCGCGTCTCCGGCGGGGACGAGCGGGACTGGCGGGTAGATCTGAGCAGCGGCAAGGTCACAGCCGACCAAAGGGGCGATTCGGACGACGACTGAGTACCGCCCCACCATGTAGAACGGGTAGTACGTTGGAAGGACGAGCGACGATGCCGCGGTCCCGCTCAGGGAGCTCAATCAGCAGACATCACGTGTCCTGGCCCGCGTGGCGGCCGGGGAGACCGTAACCATCACCAAGGACGGGGTGCCCATGGGGGACATCGTTCCCCGGGGCACCCTGACAGGCCGCCCCGCGTACCCGTTCCGCACCGACCCCATGGGCGATCTGGACATCCCCGACCTGGGTGGTCCGGTGCTCGGCGACGACGAGATCGAGGCGACGCTGCGCGGTACGGGTGGAGCATCGGCCGAGGAGACCGATGGCTGACTTCCCGGTCGCGATCGCCGATACGAACGCTCTGTACCGGCTGTTCACCCCGAAGGACCCCCACCACGCCGTTCACCGCGAAGCTCTGGCCCGTACGGGTCACCTCGTGGTGTCGCCCATGGTGCTCACGGAGCTGGACCACTTGCTGACGTCACGGGTCGGTGCCCGGGCCGCCATGAACGCGCTGGTCTTCGTCGCGGGGCGGACGGAAGCCCGCCGGTTCGAAATTCCCGAGACCGCGCCGCACCTGAGGGCGGCCATGGCGGTGGTGCGCGGGTACTCCGACACCGACGGCGCGGCAGGAGTGGGGCTGGCGGACGCGATGAACGTGGCGCTGGCGGCGGCCTTCCGTACGATCTCCCTCTTCACCACGGACGGCCGTTTCCGCATGTTGCGGCCGCTCACCGGAGAGCCCGCCTTCCGGCTGCTGCCCGACGATCTCTGACGGCTGCGGTCAGCCCCGCGTCAACCCCGCCACCAGTTCGTCCGCCGCCCGGTACGGATCCAGCTCGCCGGCGATGATCCGTTCCGCCAGTGCGTCCAGGCGCCGGTCGCCGTGGAGGTCGCCGATGCGTTCCCTCAGGGCCGTGACCGCGATGGTCTCGACCTCGCGGGAGGCCCGGGCCAGGCGGCGGTTCGTCAGGACGCCGTGCTCCTCCATCCACGCGCGGTGCTTCTCCAGGGCCTCGACGACCTCGTCGACGCCCTCGCCCCGCGCGGCGACCGTCTTGACGATCGGGGGGCGCCAGTCGCCGGGGGCGCGGGACTCCCCGAGGCCGAGCATGTGGTTCAGTTCGCGGGCGGTGGCGTCGGCGCCGTCGCGGTCGGCCTTGTTGACGACGTAGACGTCGCCGATCTCCAGGATTCCGGCCTTGGCGGCCTGGATGCCGTCGCCCATGCCGGGGGCCAGCAACACCACGGACGTGTCGGCCTGGGAGGCGATCTCCACCTCCGACTGGCCCACGCCCACCGTCTCGACCAGGATCACGTCGCAGCCCGCCGCGTCCAGGACGCGGATGGCCTGCGGGGCCGACCACGCGAGGCCGCCCAGATGGCCGCGGGTGGCCATGGAACGGATGTAGACGCCCGGGTCGGAGGCGTGCTCCGACATGCGGACGCGGTCGCCGAGCAGGGCACCGCCGGAGAAGGGCGAGGACGGGTCGACGGCCAGGACGCCGACCCGCTTGCCCTGTTTGCGGTACGCGGTCACCAGGGCCGAGGTGGACGTCGACTTGCCGACGCCCGGGGAGCCGGTGAGGCCCACCACGTACGCACCACCGGTCAGCGGCGCGAGGGCCGCCATGACCTCCCTGAGCTGTGGGGACGCCCCCTCCACCAGGGAGATCAGCCGGGCCACGGCCCGCGGCCTGCCTTCCCTGGCCCGGGCGACCAGCGAGGAGACGTCCTGCATCACAGCTCCGTTCACGAGAGGGAAATCAGCAAACCTGTGGAGAAACCCGGCTCAGGCCTTGGGCACCCGCACGATCAGCGCGTCACCCTGGCCGCCACCGCCGCACAGCGCCGCCGCGCCGACACCGCCGCCGCGCCGCTTCAGCTCCAGCGCCAGGTGCAGCACGAGCCGTGCGCCGGACATCCCGATCGGGTGACCCAGCGCGATGGCGCCACCATTGACGTTCACCTTTTCGGTGGAAACGCCCAGGTCCTTCATTGACTGGACGGCAACCGCCGCGAAGGCCTCGTTGATCTCGATGAGGTCGAGGTCGGAAACCTCCAGGCCCTCCTTCTTCAGGGCGTGCCGGATCGCGTTGGACGGCTGCGACTGGAGGGAGTTGTCGGGTCCGGCCACATTGCCGTGGGCGCCGATCTCGGCGATCCAGTCCAGGCCCAGCTCCTGCGCCTTGGCCTTGCTCATCACGACCACGGCCGCCGCGCCGTCCGAGATCTGCGAGGAGGTGCCCGCGGTGATCGTGCCGTCCTTGGCGAACGCCGGGCGCAGCCTGCCGAGGGACTCCGCGGTGGTGTCGCCGCGGATGCCCTCGTCCTTGCTGAACAGGACCGGGTCGCCCTTGCGCTGCGGGATCTCGACCGGGGTGATCTCGGCCTCGTAGATGCCGTTCTTCTGTGCGGCGGCGGCCCGCTGGTGGGAGAGGGCGGCGATCTCGTCCTGCTCCGGGCGGGCGATGCCGAGGCGGGTGTTGTGCTTCTCGGTGGACTCGCCCATGGCGATGTTCTCGAAGGAGTCGGTCAGACCGTCGTACGCCATGGCGTCGATCATCTGTACGGCGCCGTACTTGAAGCCCTCGCGGGACTTCGGGAGCAGGTGCGGGGCGTTGGTCATGGACTCCTGGCCGCCGGCGACGATCACGTCGAACTCGCCGGCCCGGATCAGCTGGTCGGCCAGCGCGATGGCGTCGAGGCCGGAGAGGCACACCTTGTTGACGGTGAGCGCCGGGACGTTCATCGGGATGCCGGCCTTGACGGCGGCCTGGCGGGCCGGGATCTGGCCCGCGCCGGCCTGGAGCACCTGGCCCATGATCACGTACTGGACCTGGTCGCCGCCGATCCCCGCGCGGTCGAGGGCGGCCTTGATCGCGAAGCCGCCGAGGTCGGCCCCGGAGAACGACTTCAGCGAACCGAGCAGCCGACCCATCGGGGTACGGGCGCCCGCGACGATGACGGACGTCGTGCCGTTCGTTGCGGAAGATGCAGATGATGCGGAAGTCATGAGCTGCGATCCCCTTCCGGCTGCACAGCCGAGGAGTGAACGAGGGTTTACTTCGAATGTACTGACGTGCGGTGGACCACGTCATCGGCCTTTCGGTGTGATCGCGCGCACGTTGCGTAACCATCGCGGGAGCGCTGCACTGAATCCATGCTGACGCGAATCGACCACATCGGGATCGCCTGTTTCGACCTGGACAGGACGGTGGAGTTCTACCGGGCCACGTACGGCTTCGAGGTGTTCCACTCCGAGGTCAACGAGGAGCAGGGCGTGCGCGAGGCCATGCTCAAGATCAACGACACCTCCGACGGCGGGGCCTCCTACCTGCAGCTGCTGGAGCCGACCCGCGAGGACTCCACCGTCGCCAAGTGGCTGGCGAAGAACGGCGAGGGCGTCCACCACATCGCTTTCGGTACGGCGGATGTGGACGCGGAGGCCGCCGGCATCAAGGGCAAGGGCGTACGCGTTCTGTACGAAGAGCCCCGGCGCGGCTCCATGGGGTCACGAATCACCTTCCTGCACCCCAAGGACTGCCATGGCGTACTGACAGAACTGGTCACTTCGGCGCCCGTTGAGTCGTCCGCGCACTGACCCACGTACATAAGGGCCGGTAGGGTTGGGTCCGGTCGCCGCTCGATGCGTGGTGGCCATGGTCCTTTCGTTCGGACCATGCCAGGCCCCGCAAGCCCGGCATGATCCAAACAGAAGGACCGATGTCCCGTCGTCTTCGGCGGCGGGATCGCCGGGGTCCGGGTTTCGGGGGGCGGGCGCGGGGCAGCAGCCCATGCTCCGCCGTTGATCTGACACCATTCCCCCGGGGGCCCCGTCCGGCGGATGGACGGAGCTCGGCCAGACTTGCGACCAGGGGACGGATGGGACCGCGCAGTGCGGGGCTACGAGAGCCAGGAGCGAGAGCCGGCGGCTGACGTCGACCACCTCTCTCGGTTCGAAGCCGAGATGAAGCGGCTGAAGACCGAGCGGGAAAAGGCGATCCAGCACGCCGAGGACCTCGGCTACCAGGTCGAGGTGCTGCGCGCCAAGCTGCACGAGGCGCGGCGCACCATCATGTCCCGGCCCGCGTACGACGGCGGTGACATCGGCTACCAGGCCGAGCAGTTGCTGCGCAACGCGCAGGTGCAGGCCGACCAGCTCCGCGCGGACGCCGAGCGGGAGCTGAGCCAGGCGCGGGCGCAGACCCAGCGGATCCTCCAGGAGCACGCGGAGCAGGCGGCCCGGCTCCAGGCGGAGCTGCACCAGGAGGCGGTGACCCGGCGCCAGCAGCTCGACCAGGAGCTGGCGGAGCGCCGGCAGACCGTCGAGTCGCACGTCAACGAGAACGTGGCCTGGGCGGAGCAGTTGCGCGCCCGTACCGAGCAGCAGGCCCGCCGGCTCCTCGACGAGTCCCGCGCGGAGACCGAGCAGGCGATGGCCGCCGCCCGCGCGGAGGCGGAGCGGCTGACGGCCGAGGCCCGGCAGCGGCTGCAGAGCGAGGCGGAGTCGGCCCGGGCGGAGGCCGAGCAGCTTCTGCGCCGGGCCCGCGCGGACGCCGAACGGTTGTTGAACGCCGCCTCCACGCAGGCCCAGGAGGCCACCGACCACGCCGAGCAGCTGCGGACGTCCACGGCCGCCGAGTCGGAGTCCGCGCGCCGTCGGGCACAGGAGCTCAGCAGGGCCGCCGAGGAGCGGATGTCGCAGGCCGAGGCCGCGCTGCGCGAGGCCCGTGCCGAGGCGGAGAAGGTGCTCGCCGAGGCGGAGGAGTCCGCCTCGAAGGCGCTCTCCTCCGCCGAGTCCGCCAACGAGACCCGTACGCGCACCGCCAAGGAGCAGGTGGCGCGGCTGGTCAGCGAGGCCACCAAGGAGGCGGAGGCCACCAAGGCGGACGCCGAGCAACTGGTCGCGGACGCCCGCGCACAGGCCGAGCGGATCGTCGCCGAGGCCTCCGAGAAGGCCCGCACGATCACCGCGGAGGAGTCCGCGACGCAGCTGTCCAAGGCGGCCAAGACCGCCGAGGACGTGCTCAACAAGGCGTCGGAGGAGGCCAAGCGGACCACCAGGGCGGCGGCCGAGGAGGCCGAGCGGATCCGCCGGGAGGCCGAGACCGAGGCGGACCGGCTGCGCGCCGAGGCGCACGACATCGCCGAGCAGCTCAAGGGCACGGCGAAGGACGACACCAAGGAGTACCGCGCCAAGACGGTCGAGCTGCAGGAGGAGGCCCGCCGGCTGCGCGGCGAGGCCGAGCAGCTGCGCGCCGACGCGGTCGCCGAGGGCGAGAAGATCCGCGCGGAGGCCCGCAAGGAGGCCGTGGCGCAGATCGAGGAGGCGGCGAAGTCCGCCGAGGAGCTGCTCGCCAAGGCGAAGGCGGACGCCGACGAACTGCGCTCCACCGCGCAGACGGACAGCGAGAAGGTCCGCACCGAGGCCATCGAGCGCGCTACGACGCTGCGCCGGCAGGCCGAGGAGACGCTGGAGCGCACCCGCCAGGAGGCCGAGCGGCACCGCGCGGAGGCCGTCGAGCAGGCCGACGCGCTCAAGGAGGACGCCGAGCGGGCCGCGCGTGAGCTGCGCGAGGAGACCGAGCGGGCCGTCGAGGCCCGCCGCGCGGAGGCCGCCGGGGAGCTGACGCGGCTGCACTCGGAGGCCGAGGAGCGGCTCGCCGCCGCCGAGCAGGCGCTGAGCGACGCGCGTGAGGAGGCCGCCCGGATCCGCCGGGAGGCGTCCGAGGAGACCGAGCGGCTGCGCGCGGAGGCCGCCGAGCGGATCCGTACGCTGCGGCAGCAGGCGGAGGCGGAGGCCGAGCGGCTGCGTGACGAGGCCGCCGCGGACGCGTCGGTGTCCCGCGCGGAGGGCGAGTCCGTCGCCGTGCGGCTGCGGTCGGAGGCCGCGGCCGAGGCGGAGCGGCTGAAGTCGGAGGCGCAGGACAGCGCCGACCGGATGCGCGCGGAGGCGCAGGCCGCCGCCGAGCGGATCGGCACGGAGGCGTCCCAGGCGCTGGCCGCCGCGCAGGAGGAGGCCGCCCGGCGCCGCCGTGAGGCCGAGGAACTCCTCGGTGCGGCCCGGCAGGAGGCCGACCAGGAGCGCGAGCGGGCCCGCGAGCAGAGCGAGGAGCTGCTGGCGTCGGCGCGCACCCGCGTGGAGGAGGCGCAGGCCGAGGCCGTACGGCTGGTCGAGGAGGCCGACCGGCGCGCCACCGAGATGGTGTCGGCGGCCGAGCTCCACGCCCAGCAGGTGCGGGACTCCGTCGCGGGGCTGCACGAGCAGGCCCAGGAGGAGATCGCCGGGCTGCGCAGCGCCGCCGAGCACGTGGCGGAGCGGACGCGCCGTGAGGCCGAGGAGGAGGCGGACCGGGTCCGCACCGACGCCTACGCGGAGCGGGAGCGGGCGAGCGAGGACGCGGGCCGGCTGCGGCGCGAGGCGCAGGAGGAGACGGAGGCCGCGAAGGCGCTGGCCGAGCGGACGGTGTCCGAGGCCATCACGGAGGCCGAGCGGATCCGTACGGATGTGTCCGAGCACGCCCAGCGGGTGCGTACGGAGGCGTCGGACGCGATCGCCGAGGCGGAGCAGGCCGCGGCGCGCACCCGGGCGGACGCCCGTGAGGACGCCAACCGGATGCGTTCGGACGCGGCGACGCAGGCGGACACCCTCATCACCGAGGCCCGCAGTGAGGCGGAGCGGCTCACCGAAGAGACGATCGCGGAGACCGACCGGCTGCGCGCGGAGACGGTCGCCGAGGCCGAGCGGGTGCGGTCGGAGTCGGTGTCCAGGGCGGAGCGGCTGATCGCGGACGCCACCGGGGACGCGGAGCGGCTGCGGGCCGAGGCGGCGGAGACGGTCGGGTCGGCGCAGGCGCACGCGGAGCGGATCCGCCGGGAGTCCGAGCGGGTCAGATCCGACGCGGAGTCGGAGGCCGAGCGGATGGTGTCCGCCGCGCGCGGGGAGGCGGAGCGGACGCTGGACGAGGCCCGCAAGGACGCCAACAAGCGGCGTTCCGAGGCGGCCGAGCAGGTGGACACGCTCATCACGGAGACCACCGCCGAGGCGGACAAGCTGCTCACCGAGGCGCAGCAGCAGGCGCTGAAGACGACGGCGGACGCCGAGGCACAGGCGGACACGATGGTCGGCGCGGCCCGCAGCGAGGCCGACCGGCTGGTGTCCCGGGCCACGATCGAGGGCAACTCGCGGGTGGAGAAGGCCCGTACGGACGCGGACGAGCTGCTGGTCGGCGCGCGCCGGGACGCGACGCAGATCAGGGAGCGCGCGGAGGAGCTGCGCAACCGGATCACCGGTGAGATCGAGGAGCTGCACGAGCGGGCCCGCCGTGAGGCTGCGGAGACGATGAAGTCGACGGGCGACCGCTGCGACGCGCTCATCAAGGCCGCCGAGGACCAGCTCGCCAAGGCGGAGGCGAAGGCCAGGGAGATCGTCTCCGAGGCGAACTCCGAGGCGGGCAAGGTGCGTATCGCCGCCGTGAAGAAGGCCGAGGCGCTGCTGAAGGAGGCGGAGCAGAAGAAGGCCAGCCTGGTGAAGGAGGCCGAGGAGCTGAGGGCCGAGGCGGTCCGGGAGGCGCGGCGCACGGTCGAGGAGGGCAAGCGCGAGCTGGAGGTGCTGGTGCGGCGTCGCGAGGACATCAACGCCGAGATCTCCCGCGTGCAGGATGTGCTGGAGGCGCTGGAGTCCTTCGAGGCGCCCGGAGGTGCCAAGGACAACGGGGTCAAGGCGGGGGCCACCGCGGGTGCTACCCGTACGGGTGGCAAGTCATCGGAATAGCTGGCAAAGCGGACGAAAACCCTTGTACGGTGAGGGCTTTGACCATGACATTGGCAAGCCTTCCGGTGGCGAGCCACTCAAAAGGGGTGTCATTCTCCGTATCAAACGTGCATCCGCTCGATGACACAGCGCTTCGGCCCCTAGGATTCCACCTATCACCTCACCGGTCTCATTCGACAGGAACCCCATGAGCGACACTTCCCCCTACGGCTTCGAGCTTGTGCGGCGTGGGTACGACCGCGCTCAGGTGGACGAACGTATCTCCAAGCTCGTCTCCGACCGTGACAGCGCTCTCGCCCGCATCACCGCTCTGGAAAAGCGCATCGAAGAGCTCCACCTCGAGACGCAGAACGCCCAGGCCCAGGTCAACGACGCCGAGCCGTCGTACGCGGGTCTCGGCGCACGCGTGGAGAAGATCCTCCGCCTCGCCGAGGAGGAGGCGAAGGACCTGCGCGAGGAGGCCCGGCGCGCGGCGGAGCAGCACCGCGAGCTCGCCGAGTCGGCCGCCCAGCAGGTGCGCAACGACGCCGAGTCGTACGCCGCCGAGCGCAAGTCGAAGGCGGAGGACGAGGGCGTCCGGATCGTCGAGAAGGCCCAGGGCGAGGCGTCGCAGCTGCGTTCCGACGCGCAGAGGGATGCCCAGTCCAAGCGGGAGGAGGCGGACGCCCTCTTCGAGGAGACCCGCGCCAAGGCCGCGCAGGCCGCCGCCGACTTCGAGACGAACCTCGCCAAGCGCCGCGAGCAGTCCGAGCGCGACCTCGCGTCGCGTCAGCAGAAGGCCGAGAAGCGCCTCGCGGAGATCGAGCACCGCGCGGAGCAGCTGCGTCTTGAGGCCGAGAAGCTGCGCACCGACGCCGAGCGCCGTGCCCGCCAGACGGTGGAGACCGCGCAGCGCCAGGCCGAGGACATCGTGGCCGACGCCAACGCCAAGGCCGACCGGATCCGTTCGGAATCCGAGCGTGAGCTCGCGGCGCTGACCAACCGCCGCGACTCGATCAACGCCCAGCTGACGAACGTCCGCGAGATGCTCGCCACGCTCACGGGTGCCGCGGTGGCCGCGACCGGTGCGCCCTCCACCGAGGACGAGCCGGTCTCCCGCGGGGTTCCGGCCCAGCAGTCCCGGTAACGGCGACCGACGTATCGGCGAAGCCCTCTGCCACTGAGGTGGCAGAGGGCTTTGTCCCGTTCTAGCGTGGCCGCATGATCGAGCTCGAGGGGCTGACCAAGCGGTACGGCGAGAAGGTGGCGGTCAGGGATCTGACGTTCACGGTCGGACCGGGCATCGTCACGGGCTTCCTCGGCCCGAACGGTGCCGGCAAGTCGACCACCATGCGGATGATCCTGGGCCTGGACCACCCGACCGCCGGGGACGTGCGGATCGACGGCACGCGCTACGACCGGCTCAAGGACCCGCTGACGTACATCGGCGCCCTGCTGGAGGCCAAGGGCGTGCACCCGGGCCGCAGCGCGTACCACCACCTGCTGTGCCTCGCGCAGAGCAACGGCATCCCGCGGCAGCGGGTGCACGAGGTGCTGGACGCGGTCGGGCTGACGGCGGTGGCGCGGAAGAAGGCCAAGGGGTTCTCGCTCGGCATGGGCCAGCGGCTCGGCATCGCGGCCGCGCTGCTCGGCGACCCCCGGATCCTGATGTTCGACGAGCCCGTCAACGGCCTCGACCCCGAGGGCATCCACTGGATCCGCACGCTGATGAAATCGCTCGCCGCCCAGGGCCGTACGGTCTTCGTCTCCTCCCACCTGATGAGCGAGATGGCGCTGACCGCCGACCACCTCGTCGTCATCGGCCAGGGCCGGCTGCTCGCCGACACCTCCATGGCCGAGTTCATCGAGCGCAACTCCCGCTCGTACGTCCGGGTCCGCGGCCCGCAGCGCGAGCGGCTGCTCGACGTGCTGCACCAGGCCGGGATCACCGCCGTGGAGAGCGGCGACGGGGCGCTGGAGGTGGACGGCTCCAAGGCCGAGTACATCGGGGAGCTGGCGGCCCGGCACCAGCTGGTGCTGCACGAGCTGAGCCCCCAGCAGGCCTCCCTGGAGGAGGCGTTCATGCGGTTGACCGCGGAGTCGGTGGAGTACCACGCGCACACCGACGCCCCCGGGCCCCCGCGGCAGTGGGGCGACGACCGGAAGAGGGGCTGAGCATGGCGGTGGCGCAGGTCGTCCGGTCCGAGTGGACCAAGATCCGGTCGGTGGCGTCCACGGTGTGGACCCTCTCCCTGGCGGTGGTCGTCACCATCGCGCTCGGCATGCTGATCTCGGCGTTGTCGAGGAACGAGTTCGAGACCATGGGCGCACGGGACCGGCTCTCCTTCGACCCGACGTTCATCAGCTTCGCCGGGATGAGCCTCGGCCAGCTCGCGATGATCGTGTTCGGGGTGCTGGTGGTGTCGAACGAGTACAGCACCGGCATGATCCGCTCCTCGCTGGCGGCCGTCCCCCGGCGCGGCACGTTCCTGCTGAGCAAGCTGGCGGTCGCCACCGCGCTCGCCCTCGCCGTCTCCATGGCCACCGGCTTCGCCACGTTCTTCCTGGGCCAGGCGATGCTCGGCGAGCACAAGGCGTCCCTCGGGGACGACGGGGTGCTGCGGGCGGTCATCGGCGGTGGCCTCTACATGACGCTGATCGCGCTGTTCTCGATGGGCGTCGCCGCGATGCTGCGCTCCCCCATGCTGTCGCTGGGCATCCTGATGCCGTTCTTCTTCCTCATCTCCAACATCCTCGGCAACGTCGACGCCACGGAGAAGGTCGGCCGGTTCCTGCCCGACCAGGCGGGCAGCAGGATCATGCAGGTGGTGGTGCCCCTCGACGACGACACCCCGTACGGGCCCTGGGGCGGCCTCGGCATCATGGCGCTCTGGGTGCTCGCGGCGGTCGCCGGCGGCTACGTGCTGCTGAAGAGGCGCGACGCCCAGTGAGTGACCGCGCGGGACCGGTTTTTACCTCGACTTGAGCGGAACCGTCAGCGCCTCGATATCCTCCTAACCCTTACGGGGGCGTGTGCCCTGCTGTCCTGAACCTTTCGATGGGTGCGGAGCATGATCGAGGCAGTCGGCCTGACCAAGCGGTACGGCGACAAGACCGCTGTGTACAACCTTTCCTTCCAGGTGCGGCCCGGCGCCGTCACCGGGTTCCTGGGCCCCAACGGCTCGGGCAAGTCGACGACGATGCGGATGATCCTCGGTCTGGACAACCCCAGCGCGGGACAGGTCACGATCGGCGGCTACCCGTACCGCAAGCTGCCCAACGCCCCCCGTCAGGTCGGCGCGCTGCTGGACGCCAAGGCGGTGCACGGCGGCCGGTCCGCCCGCAGCCACCTGCTGAGCCTGGCCCAGCTGTCGGGCATCCCGGCCCGGCGCGTGGACGAGGTGCTGGGCGTGGTGGGCCTGCACGACGTGGCGCGCAGGCGGTCCAAGGGCTTCTCCCTGGGCATGGGCCAGCGGCTCGGCATCGCGGCCGCGCTGCTCGGCGACCCCCAGGTGCTGCTGTTCGACGAGCCGGTCAACGGCCTCGACCCCGAGGGCATCCTCTGGGTGCGCAACCTGATGAAGGCGCTGGCCGCCGAGGGCCGTACGGTCTTCGTCTCCTCCCACCTGATGAGCGAGATGGCGCTGACCGCCGACCACCTCATCGTCATCGGGCGCGGACAGCTGCTCTCCGACATGAGCGTGACGGACTTCATCTCCGCCAACTCCGCCGACTTCGCGCGCGTGCGCACCCCCGACACCGAGCCGCAGCAGCGCGAGAAGCTGTCCGCCGCGATCACCGAGGCCGGCGGCCATGTGCTGCCCGAGCAGGACGGCGCGCTGCGGGTGACGGGACTGGCGCTGCCGCGCATCAGCGACATCGCCCACGACTCCGACGTACGGCTGTGGGAGCTGTCGCCGCACCAGGCCTCGCTGGAGGAGGCGTACATGCGGATGACGCAGGGCGCCGTCGACTACCGCTCGACCATCGACCAGAAGGCCGGGCTCCAGCAGCAGCTGCCGCCCGGCGCGCAGCCGCCGATGCCGGTTCCGGGACAGGGCCAGCCCGGCTGGTACGCCCCGCCGCCGCCCCAGCAGGGCGGGCAGCCCTTCGCCGCGCCGCAGGGTGTGCCCGCGGGGGCCCCCGCGGGCCCCTACGGCGCCCCTGGGGCCCCCGCGCCCAACCCGTACGCGCAGCCCGCCCCGCAGGCGCCCCAGGCGCCGCCCGGCCCGGCTCCGGCGGCCCCGCCCGCCGTGCCGCCGACCGCTCCCGCCGCCGACCTGACCAAGCCCGAGGACGCCCGATGAGCACGCCCCCGCCCCCGATGCCACCGGCCGCCGCACCCGACTGGCAGGCGGCGCCCGGCTCCCCGTACCCCAACTACACCTCGCCGATCCCCGTGGTCCGTACGCATCTCGGGCACGCGCTCGCCTCCGAGTGGACGAAGATCAAGTCCGTGCGCTCCACCATGTGGACGCTGGGCGTGTTCGTCCTGCTCGTGGTCGGCATCGGTCTGCTGACCGGCCTGGTGGTGTCGAACGCCGACCCCGACATGGGCGGCGAGAGCCCGCTGTCCCTCGGCTTCTTCGGACTGCTCCTCGGCAGCATGTGCATCATCACGCTGGGCGTGCTGACCACGGCGTCGGAGTACGGCACCGGCATGATCCGCACCACGATGGTCGCCTGCCCCTCGCGCGGACGGGTGCTCCTGGCGAAGGCCCTGGTGTTCTTCCTGATCGCCTTCGTGGTGACCCTGGTGTGCGCCACGCTGATCGGCTTCCTGCACGTGGCGCTGCTGGAGGGCCACAACGGCAAGGAGCCCACCGGCGAGGAGTGGCTGAAGGGCACGATCGGCATCTCGCTCTACCTCTCGCTGCTCGGCACGCTGTCGCTGGCGATCGGGTCGGTCATCCGGCACTCGGCGGGTGCCATCACCATCATGATCGGTGCCGTGCTCGCCCCGCTGGTGATCGCGCTGTTCATGTTCTCGTCCTCGCTGGAGGACGTGCAGCAGGCGCTGTTCGAGTACTCCATCCCGAACCAGATGAGCATCTTCTACGCCAACTCGCTGAGCGAGTCCGGCCCGTCGGGCTGGGACCCGCTGTGGATCATGCTGGCCGTCACGGCCGCCGCGCTCGGCGGCGCCTTCGCCCTGCTGCAGAAGCGGGACGTGTAGGAGCCTTCAGAACCTCGGCGCGTTACGGGACCGCCGCACCCGCGTGGTGCGGCGGTCCTTGGCGTTCCAGCACGCCTTGTGCCAGTGCCGGCGGTCGTCGACGCCCGCGTGCTCGGGCCAGGCCACCACGTGCGGCACTCCGTCCGGGATCAACTGGTCGCAGCCGGGGCACCGGTAGGCCTTGCCCTGGGCACTGGCGCCCGCCACGTGCCGCACGCTCCACTCGTCGCCCTGCCAGCTCTCCATGGACTGCCAGCCGCCGTAGCGGCCGGAGCCGTCGTCCTCGGTGCTCCGGCCGGACGGACCGGCTCCCTTCGGTCGGTTGCGACGCGGGGACACAGGACACCTCACGGGGCTATACAGGATGCTGGGACCGCGTCCAGCCTACGCGGCGCGCGCGGGGGTACGCGTACGGCACCAATCGTCACAAGTCCCCTCCGTGGTGATGCGGCACCCCTCATGAACGGCCGATTCTGCAGACAATCCGCAAAGTCCCTCGCCCGGCCGTGTCCTCGGCACGTGTCGGGCGGTTATGCCCTGCGGGGGAGCTCCGCGTCGGAGCCAAGGAAGCAGGAAGCAATGCGCGTTGGAAGTTTCGTGTTGGCCGCCCAGTTCCCCGGGCAGGGCGAGGGGGAGGCGCTGCACCGCGCGGTCCGCTCGGCCGAGGTCGCCGAGGAGGCGGGGCTCGACACGGTCTGGCTGGCCGAGCACCACTTCGTGCCCTACGGCACCTGCCCGTCGGCCATCACCCTGGCCGCGTTACTGCTCGGCCGCACCCGCCGGCTGCGGGTCGGCACGGCGGTCAGCGTGCTGCCCACCGTCCACCCCGTGGCCCTCGGCGAGCAGGCCGCGCTGCTGCACATCACGAGCGGCGGCCGGTTCTCGCTGGGCCTCGGGCGCGGCGGGCCGTGGGTCGACCTGGAGGTGTTCGGGGCCGGCCTCGACGCGTACGAGAAGGGGTTCCCCGAATCACTCGATCTGCTGGTGCGCTGGCTGCGTGAACCGTCCGTCGGGGCCGACGGCGAGCGGTTCCGGTTCCGCGAGGTGCCCGTCGTCCCCCGCCCGTCGGAGTCCCTGGACGAGGCGGAGGGTCCCGAGGTCGTGGTCGCCTGCACCTCCCCGGCGAGCGTACGGCTGGCCGCCGAGCGCGGGCTGCCGATGCTGCTCGGCATGCACGTCGGGGACGAGGAGAAGGCCGAGATGGTCGCCCTGTGGCGGCGGCACGCGCGCGCCTGCGGGCGGCCGGCCCGGGAGGTCCACCGCGCGGCCCATGTCTCGGCCGGCATCTGCCAGATCGCGGACCGGCGCACGGACGCGACGGAGACCCTGATGAAGGCGATGCCCGGCTGGCTGAGGCAGGGCCTCGAGGCCCATGTCACGGTGGACGGGCGGCAGCGGCGGATGCGCGACCCGCTGGCGTACACCGAACTCCTCTGCGGCCTGCACCCGGTGGGCCCCCCGCGGCTGTGCGCCGACCGGCTCGCCGCGACCAGCGAGCGGACCGGCATCTCCCGCTTCGCCCTGCTCGTCGAGGGCTCCGGCGACCTGGCGGCGACCGAGGAGAACGTACGGCGGCTCGGAGCCGAGGTACTCCCCCGACTCGACTGAGCGAGCGGGGTTCACGCATGCTTGCCGCCCCGGTACAACCGCACCTCCCGCGTACGGAGCGGCAAGCGAACGATGGAGCGCGTCAGCAGTCGCGCAGTTCCGCCGACTGGTTCAGTACCTGAGCGCGCACCGAGGTGAAACGGGCGAGCCTCTCGTCGACCGAGGAGTCGAGCGGGAACACCGCCACCCGGTGGCAGTTCTGGAAGGCCAGCCGTACACCGAAGTGGCGTTGCAGCGCGCCGCGTATCGCGTCACTCGCGAGCGCACGCAGCAGCTGACCGCGTGCCTGCTCGTCCGGCGGGGGCGTCTGGTTGTCGGCGAAGGCTCCGCCGTCCACCTTCAACTGGGCCACCAGGGAGCTGATCATCTCCCACGCGAAGGGCAGGGAGGTCCGGACGCAGTCGACGAATTCAGCTTCGTCGACCTCGCCTCGCTCGGCCTGTTCGAGTAGGGCCGGTGAGACGTCGAGCGACATGGGTTCTCCTCTCGCACCCCCAACGAACAGGGGTTGCCTGACAGATAAGGGAGTGCGCGGAATCGGGCACGCTGCGTACACGGTTCGCGACCTCCCGTTCAATACCGTAAGCACCGGACGGTGACGGCACCAGGCGAATGCCCGGATGCGGGACTTCCTGTGGGCCGGTAATCGGCCACCGCCGAACACGCGTTTTCCAGGAGATTCAGGACGTGCCCCACGGGTCCCGCGGGGCACGTGTGAGGACGGACCGCGTCCCCTGCGAGGGCGAATCGCCTCGACCCCCACCGGTCGAGTAGCGTTGCCGACCATGCGTCTCGTCATTGCCCGCTGCTCCGTGGACTACGCCGGGCGGCTCACCGCGCACCTGCCGTCGGCACCCCGTCTCATCCTGGTCAAGGCGGACGGCAGCGTCTCGATCCACGCCGACGACCGGGCCTACAAGCCCCTGAACTGGATGTCGCCGCCCTGCGCGCTGAAGGAGGGCACCGGCGACGAGGAGGGCGTCTGGACCGTCGTCAACAAGGCGGGCGAGAAGCTCATCATCACGATGGAGGAGATCCTCCACGACTCCTCGCACGAACTGGGCGTCGACCCCGGCCTGATCAAGGACGGCGTGGAAGCGCACCTCCAGGAACTGCTCGCCGACCGCATCGAGATCCTCGGCGAGGGCTACACCCTCATCCGCCGCGAGTACATGACGGCGATCGGCCCGGTCGACATCCTGTGCCGGGACGCCGAGGGGCGGACCGTCGCGGTGGAGATCAAGCGGCGCGGCGAGATCGACGGCGTGGAACAGCTCACGCGCTACCTGGAACTGCTGAACCGCGATCCCCATCTCGCCCCGGTGCGGGGCGTCTTCGCCGCGCAGGAGATCAAGCCGCAGGCCCGGGTCCTCGCGACCGACCGGGGCATCGGCTGCCAGGTCCTCGACTACGACGCGATGCGCGGCATCGAGGACGACAAACTGCGGCTGTTCTGAGCCGCTCAGGCACGTGTGAGGGGCCGGGTTCCGTCGGGAACCCGGCCCCTCACACGTGCCTACGGCGTCAGATCACCTGTTCCGGGCCGCCGGGCGTGCCCGCGTCGCCGCCCTGCGGGGCGCTCGCACTCGTTTCCACGGGAGAGGACGAGGTGGAACCGCTCGCGGAGTTGCTGTTGGACGGCGGCGGGGGTTCCTCCGTGGGCGTCGTGGGCGTCCCGGGGTCGGTCGGCTCGCCGGACGGGTCCGGCTCGGACGGGTCCGGGTCCGGGTCCGGGTCCGGGGACGTGGGCGGCTCGGACGACGACGGCTTCGACGTCGGTGACTTCGTCGGCTTCTTCGTCGGCGACTTGGTCGGATCGTCCGGCTCGGCCGTCCCGCTCGGGCCGTCCGACGGCTCCCCCGACTCGCCGGCCGTGGGCGTCGGGTCGTCGGACGTGCCCAGGGTGCCGTCCGGGCCCGGGTCGGTCGGCCGGCCGGTGGCCTCGCCGGTGTCGTCGTCGTCCTCGGCCGCCCGGTCGGCACCGAGACTGCCGTCGTCGACGCCCTGGCTGGCGGAGGGGTTGACGCCGACGTTCTCGGACGGGGTGCCGGCGTCGTTCTCCGACGTGGCGCCGAGCGTGACCACCGTGCCCAGCACGGCGACGAGCAGCGCGCCCGCGCCGGCCGCCACCAGGTTGCGCCTGGCCAGCCCCTTGAGACCGCCGCCCGGCTTGGCCTGCGGCGTGGCCGGCGACGCCACCGTGCGGTGGACGACCAGGGCGGTGTCGGCGGGCGGCTGGAGCTCCGGGAAGGCCGTCGGCACCCCGCGGGGCGGTGCGGCCGACTCCTCGTAGTGGGCCTCGGGCACCTCCTCGCCCGCGGTCGGCGTGATCGTCAGCGGGGTCCCCGAGCGGTCGGCGACCAGGGCCAGCGCCCTGCGTCCGGCGACGGTGCCGCGCTTGTCGGCGAGGGCGCCGCGCAGCCCGATGGACGCCTCCAGTTCGGCGCGTGCCCGGTCGAGCTGTCCGGCGCACAGCGCGTGGATGCCGAGTTCGTGGTGGAAGTAGGCCTGTTCCGCCACGTCCCCCGCGAGCCGGGAGGCCTCCGCGCCGGCCCGCAGCGCCTTCTCCCAGGCGCTCCAGTACAGGCCCGAGGCGAACGCGGGCGCGGCGGTACGGGCCAGCCGCACGGCCGTGCTCCGCTCGCCCTCGGTGGTGGCCGTGGTGAGCGGCGACAGCACGGCGAGCGCGGCGAGCACCGCGTCGGCCTCGGCGCAGACCCGTTCCGGGGTGACCGAGGGGTGCCCGGTCCACCAGGCGTAGTGCTGGGCGGCGGCGCGGGCCCGGTCCTCGGCGCCGTCGGCGTATCCGGCGGCCTCCAGCTGGGCGGGGACTCCGGCGGCGAGCCGGTAGCGGGCGCCGGCCGGGGAGACCAGTCCGCAGGCGGCCAGCTCGCCGAGCGCGGCGTCGGCGTGGGTGTCGCCCACCAGGGCGGGCAGATGCGCCTGGTGGGGTACCTCGCCGCCGAGCGCGACGGCGAACCGCAGGGTGGCGCGGGCGGAGGCGCTGAGCCGGGAGGCGAGCAGCGGGGCGGGGGCGGCTGCCTCGCCGAGCGAGGGCAGCGGCACCTCCTCGCCGTCCGCGGGGTCGTAGGACGCCTCGTCGGGCCGTACGTCCTCGAAGACGCCGAACTCGTCGACGGCGTCGGCGCCGGCCCGCAGCCGGTCGCGCTGTCGCAGCAGGGCACCGGCCTGGACGAAGCGCAGCGGCAGGCCCTCGGACTCGAACCAGAGGTCGCCGGCCCAGTTCGACTCGTCCTCGGTGAGGCTCCGGCCGACGGCGTGCTTGAGCAGGTCGAGACTGGCCGCGCGGTCGAGACCGGGGAGGACGACCTCCTCGACGCCGGCGCCTGCGGACGGCTCGGGCACCTCCGGGGTGGCGCCGAACAGGAAGGCGCACTCGGGGGTGGCGTCCAGCAGCTCGTCGAGGGCGGCGCCGCCGAACTCCAGGTCGTCGAGGACGACGACGGCGCCGATCTCACGGACGCAGTCGGCGAGTTCGTCCCGGTCCGGGCGGTGCAGCGGGGCGTTGTGGACGGCGTGGAAGAGGTCGTACAGCAGGTCGTCGGCGGAGCGGCGGTGGCCGTTCAGGCGGACGACGCCGTCGGGGGCGAGGTCCGCGCAGTCCTCGGCGACGATGTCGAGGAGCCGGGTGCGGCCGGAGCCGGCGGGGCCGGTGAGGCGCACGGAGCGGCCGCGGGCCAGCAGCCGGATCAGCTTCTCGCGCTCGTCCTGACGGGCCAGCAGTGGCAGCGGGAGCTGCGCGGGTCCCGGCGGGACGGGCGGCCTGGCGGCCCGCTCGACCTCGGCGCGCTCGGCCTCGGTCAGCTTCACGGGGCGGACCGGCCGTTCGGCGGGCGGGCAGGGCTCGATCTCGCTGCCGTCGACGGGGTTGACGGTCAGCAGGAAGTCGCCGGAGACGAGCTGCACCGTACGGGCGAGCGCGGGCGCGTGCTGTCCGAAGTCGGAAGTGAGGGATTCCCGGGGCGGACGCTGGCGTGGCGCGGTGCCTCCCCCGGTCTCGAATTGACTCGGCCGGGAGGTATCCCCACCTTCGTGGCCGTACTCCTCGGGTCCCGGGTTGTTCGGGTCCATAGGTCCTAGCCCCCAAAAGCGTCGTGTGGTGGAAGCCCCTCCCGACCTCGCCGCACACCGCGCTGTCGCTTCTGGTCCGGGCCCGCTCGAGGGTTGCAAGGCAGCGGGCAGCCGAACCCTAAACCTTCGCTCAGTATCTACGACAGTCCGGGGTACCGCGCGGTCCGGGACATCACGGTCTCGTGAGAATTGTGCGCGCGTCGCACGGTTCGCCGAGGTCGGTCCGGGTCTTCGGGGTCGTCCGTCCCGCACCCGTACGCCCTCATACGCGGGGCAGTGTGTCCACCCCGATGCCTCCCTCGATCGCCAGGATCCGGTGCAGCCGGGTGGCCACCAACAGGCGCTGCATCTGCGGCGGTACGTCGCGCAGCACCAGGCGCCGGCCGCAGCGGCCGGCCCGTCGGTGGGCCCCCATGATCACACCGAGTCCGGTGGCGTCCCAGGAGTCCAGATCGGACAGGTCCAGCACCAGGTCGCCGGCTCCGTCGTCGACGGCCGAATGCAGGACCGTACGGGCGTCCGCCGCGCTGCGGACGTCGAGGCGGCCCCCGACGACCAGCTCGGCGTGGTCGCCCCTGATGTACATATGCGCTCCCCGTGGTGCGTCTCGTGCTCCGCTTTTCCTGATGGCCGGTGATGCAACCTCTGACTGCGTGGCGGCGTCCGAGGTTGCTACCTGTAAGCGAACCGATACCGAATTCACCCCGGCGTGTGATGCCTGCCGGGGCGAGTGCGCGGTGTCAGTGCTCGTAGAAGCCCTGCCCGCTCTTGCGGCCGATGTCACCGGCGTCAACCATCCGGCGCATCAGCTCGGGAGCGGCGAACTTCTCGTCCTGGGACTCGGTGTAGATGTTGCCCGTGGCGTGCAGCAGGATGTCCACGCCGGTCAGGTCCGCGGTGGCCAGCGGTCCCATGGCGTGGCCGAAGCCCAGCTTGCAGGCCAGGTCGATGTCCTCGGCGCTCGCCACGCCCGACTCGTACAGCTTGGCGGCCTCGACGACGAGGGCGCAGATGAGGCGGGTGGTGACGAAGCCGGCGACGTCGCGGTTGACGACGATGCAGGTCTTGCCGACCGACTCGGCGAACTCCCGCGCCCTGGCGAGGGTTTCGTCGCTGGTCTTGTAGCCGCGGACCAGTTCGCACAACTGCATCATCGGGACCGGCGAGAAGAAGTGGGTGCCGACGACCCGCTCCGGGCGCTCCGTCACGGCCGCGATCTTGGTGATCGGGATGGCGGAGGTGTTGGAGGCGAGGACGGCGTCCGGTTTCACGATCTTGTCGAGCGCCCGGAAGATCTCGTGCTTGACCTCGAGCTTCTCGAACACGGCCTCGACCACGACGTCCGCGTCCGCGCAGGCCTCCAGGTCGGTGGTGGCGGTGATCCGGGCGAGGGCGGCGTCGGCGTCGTGCGCCTCCAGTTTGCCCTTGCTCACGAACTTGTCGTACGACGCCTTGATCCCGTCGGTGCCGCGCGTGAGTGCCTCGTCGGTGACGTCCCGCAGGACGACGTCCCAGCCCGCCTGGGCGGAGACCTGGGCGATGCCGGACCCCATGAGACCGGCCCCGATGACGGCGAGCTTGCGTGCCACTGTGCGACTCCCCTGATACGCGCTGTCTTGTTCTCTACGGGCGGACATTAGCGTTCGCGAGGCGCCGTGTGACCGGTAAGTAATGCGCGTCACGTCTCACATGACGGACATCACACCGGCGGCAGGCGCCGACTGATCCGACGGACCGTCAGGAGCCGCCCCGCGATGCGAGGGTAGGGGACCGGTGTCCGATCGACGGAGGAGAACCTCGGCATGGCCCTGATCCACCGCACCACCCTCGAGCCGACCAAGCTGGAACTGCTGGCCGCCTGGCTGCCCTCGCGCCCCTGGTACCACGGGGGCGCGGACGGTCCGCGACCGACCAGGGCCGGCGGTTTCCGGCTCGACGACCCGAAGGGGGAGGTCGGCATCGAGTTCATGGTCGTCACCGACACCTCCGGCTCCGGGCCGGCCTCCTACCTGGTGCCGCTCACCTACCGGGGCGCTCCGCTCGACGGGGCGGAACACGCCCTCGTCGGAACCACGGAACACGGTGTCCTCGGGCGGCGCTGGGTCTACGACGGCTGCCACGACCCGGTGGCCGTCGCCGAGTTGGCGGCGCTGATCGAGGGCCGCGCGCAGGCCCAGGCCCAGAGCGTCAGCGACACCCCGGACAAGGAGGTCACCCGCGCCTACGCGGGTGAGAGCCCGGTCCCGGCGCACTTCACCGCCGTCGACGACACCCGGGAGCACACCGCGCTGTCCACGCCGGACGGCACGGTCCTGCGCGTCCTGCGCACCCTGCGGCCCGCCCCGGACGGCTCGCCCCTCCCCGGCCCGGGATCGGCGGGTCATGTCGCCGGTGCCTGGGAGCTGCCCGACGGCACCCGCGCGCAGGGCCTCCTGGCCGTTCTGCACACGACCCCTGCGGCGTAGGACGGTTCAGCCGCGCACCGCGTAGCCGAGCACCCGGTCACTCAGCAGTTCCTCGATGTCGTCGACCAGTCCGAGCGCCTCGCGCGACACCTCGGCCGGTGCGCGGCCCTTCATCATCTCCCGGCCGATCGTGACGAACACCGTGCCATGGATCCAGCAGATCTGACCGGCCACCAGGCCCGGCAGCGGGTCGTCCGGGGCGGCGCCCGTCTCCTCTCGGAGCGCCGCCTCGAGGTTGTCCTGGATCTCCTGCTGCAGGCTCCACAGCCGGGAGCGCAGCTGCGGGGAGTCGTGGATGACGCGCATGAAGCGGTCGTAGCCCTCCATCAGGCCCACCCGGGGTGACACCGCCTCGATGTCGGCGCGCAGTTCGCGCAGTACGGCACGGGCGGCCGACTCCCCCGCGTCCCGGCCCCGGACCCAGCGGGCGAGCTGGTCCACGACGCCCTTGGAGCGGTCGAAGAAGAGGTCCTCCTTGGCGGGGAAGTAGTTGTAGACCGTGTTCACGGAGACGTCGGCGGCCTCCGCCACCTCCGCCATCGTCACGGTCACGAAGCCGTGCTCCAGGAAGAGCCCGGTGGCGATGTCCGAGATCCGCTGCCTGGTCTCGC
Organism: Streptomyces sp. NPDC020731; assembly: GCF_044334705.1. Classification (NCBI taxonomy): domain Bacteria; kingdom Bacillati; phylum Actinomycetota; class Actinomycetes; order Kitasatosporales; family Streptomycetaceae; genus Streptomyces; species Streptomyces sp. NPDC020731. Next base: position 428,338 of record NZ_JBIRTN010000002.1, on the reverse strand, counting down.
GCTTCTTCCGCTCCCTGAGCCCCTCTGCCATGCCCTCATCGTAGGTCGGCCCGAAGATCTCTGGGCTTCCTGAAAGTTTGGCGTCATTGCAAAGTTACAGTGACTCTGTTTTTCTGGGGGCATGGCAATCATCAGTACGGCCGGACTGGCCCGTACCTTCCAGACCAAGCGCGGCCCGGTGGAGGCCGTGCGCGGTATCGACCTCACCGTCCGCGAGGGCGAGATCCTCGGCCTCCTCGGCCCCAACGGCGCCGGCAAGACCACCACCCTGCGGATGCTCACCACCCTGCTCGCCCCCACCGGCGGCGCGGCCACCGTCGCCGGCCACGACCTGACGACCGACCCGGCCGGCGTACGGCGGGCCTGCGGCTACGTGGCGCAGTCCGGCGGGGTCGATCCGCAGATCACGGTGCGGGAGGAGCTGGTCACCCAGGGCCGCCTGTACCGGCTCGACAAGGCGCGGGCCGCCGAGCGCGCCGGGGAACTGGCCCGCGACCTGGACCTCACCGAGCTGCTCGACCGCAAGTGCGCCGCGCTCTCCGGTGGCCAGCGGCGCCGTCTGGACATCGCGATGGCGCTCACCCACCGCCCGGCGGTGCTGTTCCTGGACGAGCCGACGACCGGTCTCGACCCCGGCAGCCGCGCCGGTCTCTGGGACCTGGTGCGGCGGCTGCGCGACGAGCACGGCACCACCGTGCTCCTGACCACCCACTACCTCGACGAGGCGGACGCGCTCGCGGACCGGCTGGTCGTCGTCGACCGGGGCGTGGTGGCCGCCGAGGGCACACCGGGCGCCCTGAAGCTGGAGTACGGCGGCTCGATCGACGCCTCGCTCCAGGACACGTTCCTCGCCATCACGGGCCGCGGTACAACGCCGGCCGACGCCACCCCCGTAGCCGTATAGGACTCCCACGATGCTGCTCCACGACACCGCGCTCGTCTACGGGCGCTATCTGCGCCAGTCCCTGCGCTCCCGCTTCGCACTGCTCTTCGGCGTGCTGATGCCGCTGCTGTACCTGCTGTTCTTCGGCCCGCTGCTGACCGGTCTGCCGCTCGGTGGGCCGGGCAGCTCCTGGCAGCTGCTGGTCCCGGGGCTGCTGCTGCAACTCGGCCTGTTCGGGGCTTCTTTCGCCGGCTTCACGATCATCATCGAGAAGGGCCAGGGGGTGCTCGAGCGGATGCGGGTCACGCCGGTCAGCCGGCTCGCCCTGCTGCTGGGCCGGGTGCTGCGGGACGCCACGCTGTTCGTCTTCCAGGCGGTGCTGCTGGTCCTGGCCGCGCTCGTGATGGGGCTGCGGGCTCCGCTGCCCGGGGTGCTCATCGGCTTCGCCTTCGTCGCCCTGCTGACCGTGTCCCTGGCCGCGCTGTCCTACGCGCTCGCCATGCGGATGGACACCCCGCAGACGTTCGGGCCGACGATCAACGCCCTGACCATGCCGTCGATGCTGCTGTCGGGCCTCATGCTCCCGATGACCCTGGGCCCCGCCTGGCTGGACGTCCTGTCCCACCTGATGCCGTTCCGCTACCTGGTCGACGCGGTACGGGACGCCTACGTCGGCGCCTACGCGACCGCCCACATGCTGTACGGCGTCGTCGTCGCCGTCGGGTTCGCGGTCCTCGCCGTGACAGTGGGCACACGCGTGTTCCGGACGGCCGGAGCGTAACTAGGCTGGTCCCATGGTCAACCTGACGCGTATCTACACGAGGACCGGCGACAAGGGCACCACCGCTCTCGGTGACATGAGCCGGGTCGCCAAGACCGACCTGCGGATCTCCGCCTACGCCGACGCCAACGAGGCGAACGCGGTGATCGGCACGGCGATCGCACTGGGCGGTCTGGAGGCGGAGGTCGTCGAGGTCCTCACCCGCGTCCAGAACGACCTGTTCGACGTGGGCGCCGACCTGTCGACGCCGGTGGTGGAGAACCCCGAGTACCCGCCGCTGCGGGTCGAGCAGTTCTACGTCGACCGGCTGGAGGCGGACTGCGACCGCTTCAACGAGCGACTGGAGAAGCTCCGCTCCTTCATCCTGCCCGGCGGTACGGCGGGCGCGGCCCTGCTCCACCAGGCCTGCACGGTCGTACGGCGGGCCGAGCGCTCCACCTGGGCGGCGCTGGAGGTCCACGGCGACACCATGAACCCCCTCACCGCCACCTACCTCAACCGCCTCTCCGACCTCCTGTTCATCCTGGCCCGCATCGCCAACAAGGAGACCGGGGACGTGCTGTGGGTGCCGGGCGGGGAGCGCTGAGCCCTACCGGGACCCCGCCGGGCCGCGTGCGGCCCGGTGGAGGCCCAGCAGGACCTCGGCGCCGCCGACGCACGTCATCACCACCCCCACCTTGGTGGGGGTGACCACCGGCAGGTCCACTCCCCCGGCGAACAGCCACAGTCCCAGACCGACGACCAGCGTGACGGATCCGGTGAGAAGGTTCCTGGACGCCCGCCTCACCGGCCCACACGCTCCCTGTCCGCGCCGCCGGCCCCCGGTGCGTCCGCCGGGGCCTTCTTCGGCCAGATCCAGTAGGCCAGGGCCACCAGGCCGTGGATTCCGGTGATCCGCCACGCGGTGAAGCGCCAGGCCTCCAGGGACGTGACGCGGCCCGGGTCGTCGACGTACCAGATGGCGAGCTGGAGCAGCGCGGTCGCCACGGCGGCACCGATCAGCGTGCCCAGCCACACCTTGGTCTCGTGCCGGGCGCGGGCCGTGCCGTGGCGTGGCGGGCCCAGCGGCCTGGGCGCGCCGGCCAGCCGGTGGGCGGCGTGGCCGTCGAGCCACTTCACGGTGCGGTGGCCGTGGCCGACGGTGTAGCCGATGTAGAGGGCGGCCAGGCCGTGGGTCCAGTTCGGTTCGGCACCGTTCTTCAGGTCCAGCGCGGTGGCGACCAGCAGGACGACCTCCAGCAGCGGCTCGCACAGCAGCAGCGCGAGGCCGGTGCGCGGCATCCTCAGCAGATAGCGGCAGGCCAGTCCGGCGGCCAGCAGCACCCAGAAGCCGATCTCACAGGCGGCGATCAAGGCGACGATCACGGTTCGCTCCCTTCGGTCACCCTTTCAGGCTCCCGTGCGGACCGGCCCGTTTCGTCGTCACCGCCGACGAACTCCCGGTACATCGAAGGATGCAGTCCAGAACCGTCCCCGGGGATCGGGCGCCGGGTGCGCGCACCGTGTTGGATGGTGCCATGGCCGTACGACTGTCCCGCCCCCGCCGCTTCGACGTGTGGGTCGCGCTCGCCGGACTGCTCGGCGGACTGCTGCTGTGGGGCATAGGGCTGGGCACCCGGCCGGCCGACGAGCCGATCGTGCTGTTCGACGGCCGCTGGCCGATCCTGCTGCCGCTGTTCGTGATGGCCTGCTGCGAGTTGCTGCGCAGGGCCGCCCCGCGCACCGCCGTGCTGACCGGCACGGCCGCCCTGACCGCGGACACCCTCACCCAGGGCAGCATCGCCACCCTCCTGATGTACACCGACCTGATGTACGCCGCCGTCCTGTACGGCACGCCCGCCTCTGCCCGTCGCATCCCGTGGATCACCGGGTTGATCAGCATCGTCGCATCGCTGGTGCCGTACGTCGTGTGGCGTGCGCCCGAGGCGCTGCTGATCGGGGTGGCGGTCGGCGTCGTGTCGTTCGCGCCCGCGTCGACCGGCCTCATCGTGCGCAACCACCGCGACGCCGCCGAGGCCGCGAGGCTGCGCGCCGAACAGACCGCGCTGCTGGCGGAGATGGACCGCACCCAGGCGGTGACGGCGGAACGCGCCCGGATGGCACGGGAGTTGCACGACATGGTCGCCAACCACCTCTCCGCCATCGCCATCCACTCCACGGCCGCCCTCTCCCTGGAGGACGAGAAGACCTCCCACGACGCCCTCCTCGTGATCCGGGAGAACAGCGTCCAGGGACTGTCCGAAATGCGACGGCTCATCGGCATCCTGCGCGACGGGGCCGGCGACCGGGAACCGGCGGTGACCCCCACTCTCGACAGCCTCGGCACGCTGGTCGGGGGCGCCTGCGCCAACGGACTGGACGTCACCCTCGACGCCGCCTACGACTCCGTGCCCGCACCGGTCGAGCTCGCCGCGTACAGGATCGTGCAGGAGTCGCTGACGAACGCGCTGAAGCATGCCGCGCCGGGGAAGGTCACCGTGCGGCTGCGCCACCTCGACGGCGGCCTCGACATCCGGGTGAGCAGCCCGTACGGCGGCCGGGGCACCCCGCGCGCGCCGGGGTCCGGGGCCGGGCTCGTCGGTATGCGGGAGCGGGCGGCCCTGCTGGACGGCACGTTCGAGGCAGCACCGGAGAACGGCCCCGAGGGCAGGCTGTGGGTCGTACGTGCCTCCCTTCCCGTCACCGACATCGCCCAAGGAGAGATGAAATGATCCGGGTCCTGGTCGCCGAGGACCAGTCCGCCGTCCGCGCCGGACTGGTGCTGATCCTGCGCAGCACGCCCGACATCGAGGTGGTCGGCGAGGCGGGGGACGGCGAGCAGGCGGTGGCGCTCGCCCGTGAACTCCGTCCCGACCTGGTGCTGATGGACGTGCAGATGCCACGCCTGGACGGGGTGTCGGCGACCCGGCAGGTGGTCGGGGAAGGGCTCGCCGATGTGCTGGTGCTGACCACCTTCGACCTCGACGAGTACGTGTTCGGGGCGCTCCGGGCCGGGGCCGCCGGGTTCCTGCTGAAGAACACGGACGCGAAGGACCTCATCGCGTCGGTGCGCACGGTGGCACGCGGGGAGGGCATCGTCGCCCCGGCCGTCACCCGGCGGCTGATCGCGGAGTTCGCCGCGAAGCCGGCCCGTCGGGTGACCGCCGACCCGGCGGTGCTGGACGCCCTCACCCGGCGCGAGCGCGAGGTGTTGTCCTGTCTGGGCGAGGGGTTGTCCAACGCCGACATCGCGGGACGCCTCGACATGGCGGAGGCGACGGTGAAGACGCACGTCAGCCGTCTGCTGGGCAAGCTGGAGCTGCGCAGCCGGGTGCAAGCGGCGGTTCTGGCTCAGGAGTTGGGGATCTAACGGGCGTCCGGGGCGAACAGCGAGGACAGTGGTCCAGACCTATTGACCCGTGGTCCAGACCTTTCTATTCTCGCGGACACTGCGGGCGTGATGGCTCAGTCACGCCCACAACGGCTTCTCCCCGAAGGAGGCGCAGCATGCGCTTCAGACACAGAGCCGCCGCAGGGTTCACGACCCTGCTGCTCCCCTTCGCCGGCCTCGTCGGCCTCGCGAGCCCCGCCCAGGCCGCAACCTCGGCGACCGCCACCTACGCCAAGACCCAGGACTGGGGCTCCGGCTTCGAGGGCAAGTGGACGGTGAAGAACACCGGCACCACGGCCCTCAGCTCCTGGGCCGTCGAATGGGACTTCCCCTCCGGCACCAAGGTCACTTCCGCCTGGGACGCCACCGTCACCAACTCGGGTGACCACTGGACCGCCAAGAACCTCGGCTGGAACGGCACCCTCGCCCCCGGGGCGTCGGTCTCCTTCGGCTTCAACGGCAGCGGCTCCGGCGCCCCTGCCGGCTGCAAGCTCAACGGCGGCAGCTGCGACGGCACCTCCGTCCCCGGTGACAAGGCCCCGTCCGCGCCCGGCACCCCCACCGCCTCCAACGTCACCGACACCTCGGTGAAGCTGTCCTGGTCGGCGGCGACCGACGACAAGGGCGTCAAGAACTACGACGTCCTGCGCGACGGCGCCAAGGTCGCCACCGTGACCGGCACCTCGTACACGGACACCGGTCTCAGCAAGGGCACCGACTACTCGTACACCGTGCAGGCCCGTGACACCGGCGACCAGACCGGCCCGGCCAGCGGCGCGGTGAAGGTCCGCACCACCGGCAACACCGAGGAGCCGCCGCCCACCGGCGACAAGGTCAAGCTCGGCTACTTCACCGAGTGGGGTGTCTACGGCCGCAACTACCACGTCAAGAACCTGGTGACGTCCGGCACGGCCGCCAAGATCACCCACATCAACTACGCGTTCGGCAACGTCAAGAACGGGCAGTGCACCGTCGACGACACCTACGCCGCCTACGACAAGGCCTACACCGCCGACCAGTCCGTCAGCGGCACCGCCGACACCTGGGACCAGCCGCTGCGCGGCAACTTCAATCAGCTGCGCCAGCTGAAGGCGAAGTACCCGCACATCAAGGTGCTGTACTCGTTCGGCGGCTGGACCTACTCCGGCGGCTTCGGCCAGGCCGCGGCCAACCCCGCCGCGTTCGCCAAGTCCTGCAAGCAGGTCGTGGAGGACCCGCGCTGGGCCGATGTCTTCGACGGCATCGACATCGACTGGGAGTACCCGAACGCCTGCGGTCTGACCTGTGACACCAGCGGCCCGGCGGCCTTCAAGAACCTCTCCCAGGCCCTGCGCACCGAGTTCGGCAAGGACTACCTGGTCACCGCCGCCATCACCGCCGACGGCTCGAACGGCGGCAAGATCGACGCGGCCGACTACGGCGGCGCCTCGCAGTACCTCGACTGGTACAACGTGATGACGTACGACTACTTCGGCGCCTTCAACGCACAGGGTCCGACGGCCCCGCACTCGCCGCTCACCTCGTACTCCGGCATCCCGCAGGCCGGCTTCAACTCCGCCGACGCGATCGCCAAGCTGAAGGCCAAGGGCGTCCCGTCCGCCAAGCTGCTGCTCGGCATCGGCTTCTACGGCCGCGGCTGGACCGGCGTCACCCAGTCCGCCCCCGGCGGCTCGGCGACCGGCGCGGCCCCCGGCACCTACGAGGCGGGCATCGAGGACTACAAGATCCTCAAGAACAGCTGCCCGGCCACCGGCACCATCGCCGGCACGGCGTACGCCCACTGCGGCAACAACTGGTGGTCCTACGACACCCCGGCCACCATCAACACGAAGATGGCCTGGGCCAAGAACCAGGGCCTGGGCGGTGCCTTCTTCTGGGAGTTCAGCGGCGACACCGCGAACGGTGAGCTGGCGACGGCCATCGACAGCGGCCTGAAGTAACTCTCAAGCAGTACTGGGCGACATTCACCCTTCTCCGGACATCGTCCGGGGGAGGGTGAACGCGGCTACGCGACGTTCACCCTCCCCCAGCAGCTCCGCTGCCGGGGGCACCCCCACCCAGCGGGACCCTGAACGTCGCTCTACGCGACGTTCACCCGCTGTCCGGGCGGGGCTGCCTCGAGCCACGCGAGGAAACCGGTCAGCGCGTCTTCGCTCATGGCGAGCTCCAGACGCGTGCCCCGGTGCAGACAGGCGAGGATCACCGAGTCCGACAGCAGCGCCAGCTCCTCCTCGCCCTCGGGGAGGCGGCGCCCCGCCACCTCGATCGAGGAACGCTCCAGAACGCGACGCGGGCGGGGAGCGTACGAGAACACCCGGAACCACTCGACCCGGTCACCGTTGTAACGTGCCACCCCGTACGCCCAGCCCTTGCCGCCGGAGTCGCCCGACTCGGGCGCGTCCCAGCGCAGGCTGCAGTCGAACGTTCCGCCGGAACGCTGGATGAGGCGGCGGCGCAGGCCGAAGACGAAGAGCCCCACCAGTAGGAGGGCCACCACGATTCCGCACACAGTCAGAGCGAGGACCATCGACACCGACCTCCTCGTCTCCTAGGTAACGGAACGGAAAAATCATCCAGATCTGCCTCAGCCGCGACCGGCTCCGGATCGCTCCGGTGCCGGCCGCGGCTGAGTGACGTCATCCCACCGCGCCGGTATCAGCGCCCTGCCGACGCCGCCCGCAGACGGACGTCCGCGCGGCGCTCGGCCTCCGCGTCGTCCTCCGCCTTCGCGCGGGCGAGCTCCCGCTCCGCGCTCTGGACGTCGATCTCGTCCGACAGCTCGGCGGTCTCGGCCAGCAGCGACAGCTTGTCGTCCGCGAACGAGATGAAACCGCCGTGCACGGCGGCGACGACCGTCCCGCCCTCACGCGTACGAATGGTCACCGGGCCCGACTCCAGCACACCGAGCAGCGGCTGGTGACCGGGCATGACGCCGATGTCGCCGGACGTGGTGCGCGCGACGACCAGGGTGGCCTCGCCGGACCAGACCTCTCGGTCGGCCGCGACCAGCGCGACGTGCAGCTCAGCAGCCAAGGTGGCTCCTCGGGTCACCACCCGGCGGTTGTGCCGGGTGTTGGTTACAAGTCTAAGGGGCGTGGATGAGGGGGCGGGACGTGCCCGCCCCCTCCGGTGTGAACCTCAGGGGTTCACGGTGAGCCTGATGCTCAGGAGACGCCCAGCTCCTTGGCGTTGTTCTTCAGGTCCTCGATGCCACCGCACATGAAGAACGCCTGCTCCGGGAAGTGGTCGTACTCACCGTCGCAGATCGAGTTGAACGCGGCGATCGACTCGTCCAGCGGCACGTCCGAACCGTCCACACCGGTGAACTGCTTGGCGACGTGGGTGTTCTGGGACAGGAAGCGCTCCACGCGACGGGCACGGTGGACGACGAGCTTGTCCTCCTCGCCGAGCTCGTCGATACCGAGGATCGCGATGATGTCCTGCAGGTCCTTGTACTTCTGCAGGATGTTCTTCACGCGCATCGCGGCGTTGTAGTGGTCCGCCGCGATGTACCGCGGGTCGAGGATGCGGGACGTCGAGTCCAGCGGGTCCACGGCCGGGTAGATGCCCTTCTCCGAGATCGGACGGGAGAGCACCGTCGTCGCGTCGAGGTGGGCGAAGGTGGTGGCCGGGGCCGGGTCGGTCAGGTCGTCCGCGGGGACGTAGATCGCCTGCATCGAGGTGATCGAGTGACCACGGGTCGAGGTGATGCGCTCCTGGAGGAGACCCATCTCGTCGGCCAGGTTCGGCTGGTAGCCCACCGCGGAGGGCATACGGCCGAGCAGGGTCGACACCTCGGAACCGGCCTGGGTGAAGCGGAAGATGTTGTCGATGAAGAACAGCACGTCCTGCTTCTGCACATCGCGGAAGTACTCCGCCATGGTCAGACCGGCGAGGGCCACGCGCAGACGGGTGCCCGGGGGCTCGTCCATCTGGCCGAAGACCAGGGCGGTCTTGTCGATGACGCCCGACTCGCTCATCTCGTCGATGAGGTCGTTGCCCTCACGGGTGCGCTCACCGACACCGGCGAACACCGACACACCGTCGTGGTTGTTGGCGACGCGGTAGATCATCTCCTGGATGAGCACCGTCTTGCCGACGCCGGCACCACCGAACAGACCGATCTTTCCACCCTTGACGTACGGGGTGAGAAGGTCGATGACCTTGACGCCGGTCTCGAACATCTCGGTCTTCGACTCGAGCTCGTCGAAGTTGGGCGCCTTGCGGTGGATCGGCCAGCGCTCACCCGTGTACTGCTCGTCGCTGTTCAGCACCTCACCGAGGGTGTTGAACACCTTGCCCGTGGTGAAGTCGCCGACCGGCACCGAGATGGAGGAGCCCGTGTCGGTCACCGGGGCCTGGCGGACCAGACCGTCGGTGGGCTGCATGGAGATGGTGCGGACCAGGCCGTCACCCAGGTGCTGGGCGACCTCGAGGGTCAGCGTCTTGAGCTCACCCTCCTTCGCCGGGTCGGCGACCTCGACGTGCAGGGCGTTGTAGATCTCCGGCATCGCGTCGACGGGGAACTCCACGTCGACGACCGGACCGATGACCCGGGCGACGCGGCCCGTGGCCGTCGCGGTCTCAACAGTGGTGGTCATTAGTTGTCACTCCCCGCGTTCGCGTCGGCCAGGGCACTGGCGCCACCGACGATCTCGCTGATTTCCTGGGTGATTTCGGCCTGGCGGGCCGCGTTGGCAAGACGGGAGAGCGTGTTGATCAGCTCGCCCGCGTTGTCGGTGGCCGACTTCATCGCACGCCGCGTGGCGGCGTGCTTCGAAGCGGCCGACTGGAGCAGCGCGTTGTAGATCCGGCTCTCGACGTACCGCGGCAGCAGCGCGTCGAGGACGTCCTCCGCCGAGGGCTCGAAGTCGTACAGCGGAAGGATCTCGTCCTTCGTCGCCGTCTCCTTCGCGACCTCTTCGAGGCGCAGCGGAAGCAGCCGGAAATCGACCGCCGTCTGCGTCATCATCGACACGAACTCGGTGTAGACGATGTGGAGTTCGTCCACGCCGCCGTCCGCCGTCTCCGTCTCGATGGCCTCGATCAGCGGAACCGCGACCTTCTTGGCATCCGCGTACGAGGGCTCGTCGGTGAAGCCCGTGAACGACTCCGCGACCTTGCGCTCGCGGAAGTTGTAGTGGGCCAGACCGCGCCGGCCGACGATGTACGTCTCGACCTGCTTGCCCTCGCGCTCCAGGCGCTCGGTCAGCTGCTCCGCCGCCTTGATGGCGTTGGAGTTGAAGGCGCCGGCCAGACCGCGGTCGCTCGTGAGGAGCAGGACCGCGGCACGGGTCGGGTTCTCCGCCTCCGTGGTCAGCGGGTGCTTGGTGTTCGACCCGGTTCCGACCGCCGTGACCGCGCGGGTCAGTTCCCGCGCGTACGGCGTGGAGGCCGCCACCTTGCGCTGCGCCTTGACGACGCGCGAGGCGGCGATCATCTCCATCGCCTTGGTGATCTTCTTGGTCGCGGTGACGGATCGGATGCGACGCTTGTAGACCCGGAGCTGGGCTCCCATGAGTCAGGTCCCTTCCTTACGTCACTTGGCGGCGGACGGGGCGTCCTCGCCGAGCAGCTTGCCGTCGCTGGTCTCGAACTGCTTCTTGAACTCCGCCACGGCGTCGGCGATCGCCTGGATCGTGTCGTCGGACATCTTGGCGCCCTCGCGGATGGAGGTCATGAGGCCCTGCTCCTTGCGGTGCAGGTGCTCCAGCAGCTCCTTCTCGAAGCGGCGGATGTCCGCGACCGGCACATCGTCCATCCGGCCGGTGGTCCCGGCCCAGACGGAGACGACCTGGTCCTCGGTGGCCATCGGCTCGTACTGGTTCTGCTTCAGCAGCTCGACCATGCGCTGACCGCGCTCCAGCTGCGCCTTCGACGCGGCGTCCAGGTCGGAACCGAAGGCGGCGAACGCCTCCAGCTCACGGAACTGGGCGAGGTCCACGCGCAGACGGCCGGAGACCTGGCGCATCGCCTTGTGCTGCGCGGAACCGCCGACTCGGGAGACGGAGATACCGACGTTCAGCGCGGGGCGCTGACCGGCGTTGAACAGGTCCGACTCCAGGAAGCACTGGCCGTCGGTGATGGAGATGACGTTGGTCGGGATGAACGCCGACACGTCGTTGGCCTTGGTCTCGACGATCGGCAGACCGGTCATCGAGCCGGCGCCCTCGGCGTCGGAGAGCTTCGCGCAGCGCTCCAGCAGACGGGAGTGCAGGTAGAAGACGTCACCGGGGTAGGCCTCGCGGCCCGGCGGGCGGCGCAGCAGCAGCGACACGGCGCGGTAGGCGTCGGCCTGCTTCGACAGGTCGTCGAAGATGATCAGGACGTGCTTGCCCTCGTACATCCACTGCTGGCCGATGGCCGAGCCGGTGTACGGCGCCAGGTACTTGAAGCCGGCCGGGTCGGACGCCGGGGCGGCCACGATGGTCGTGTACTCCAGCGCGCCGTTCTCCTCCAGCGCGCCGCGCACGGACGCGATGGTGGAGCCCTTCTGGCCGATGGCGACGTAGATGCAGCGGACCTGCTTCTTCGGGTCGCCGGAACGCCAGTTGTCACGCTGGTTGATGATCGTGTCGACGGCCAGGGCGGTCTTGCCGGTCTGGCGGTCGCCGATGATCAGCTGACGCTGGCCACGGCCGATCGGGGTCATGGCGTCGACGGCCTTGTAGCCCGTCTCCATCGGCTCGTGCACCGACTTGCGCTGCATGACCGTGGGGGCCTGCAGTTCGAGGGCGCGGCGGCCCTCGGTCTCGATCTCGCCGAGGCCGTCGATCGGGTTGCCGAGCGGGTCGACCACACGGCCGAGGTAGCCCTCGCCCACGGCGACGGACAGGACCTCGCCGGTGCGGGTGACCGGCTGGCCCTCCTCGATGCCGCTGAACTCACCGAGGACGACGGCACCGATCTCGCGCTCCTCGAGGTTGAGGGCGAGGCCGAGGGTGCCGTCCTCGAACTTCAGCAGCTCGTTGGCCATGGCCGAGGGAAGACCCTCGACCTTCGCGATGCCGTCGCCGGCAACGGTGACCGTACCGACTTCCTCGCGCGAGGCCGCGTCCGGCTTGTACGACTGGACGAAGTTCTCCAGCGCGTCCCGGATCTCCTCCGGCCGGATCGTGAGCTCCGCCATCTGAGTTCCCTGCTCTCCTTGTTGGGCCCGAAGTTTCACTTGGGGGGTATGGGGACTCCCCCCGATACGAGGTGAATCCTCTGCACGGCCCAACCAGGGCCGTAAGTACGTACTGCTATGAAGAAATGTGCTGCTCAGCCGGCCAGCCGACGGCTCGCGTCCTCGAGCCGGTCCGCCAGGGAGCCGTTGATGACCTCGTCACCGACCTGCACCCGGATCCCGCCGAGGACCCCGGGGTCGACGTCGAGGTTGAGGTGCATCCGGCGGCCGTAGAGCTTCGCGAGGGCGTTGCCCAGGCGCTGCTTCTGCTGGTCGCTCAGCGGCACCGCGGAGGTGACGACGGCGACCATGCGGTCACGGCGTTCGGCGGCGAGCCGGGACAGGGACTCCAGTCCCGACTCCAGGCTACGTCCCCGCGGCGCGGTCACAAGACGCGTGACCAGACGCTCGGTGGCCGCGTTCGCCCGACCGCCGAGCAGGCTGCGCAGCAGCTCGCCCTTGGCGGAGGCGGTGGCGCTCCGGTTGGTCAGCGCGGCGCGCAGCTCGGTGTTGGAGGAGACGATCCGGCCGAACCGGAACAGCTCGTCCTCGACGTCGTCGAGCGCGCCGGCCTTCTGAGCGGCGGTGAGGTCGGCCACGTCGGCCAGCTCCTCCAGCGCGTCCACCAGGTCGCGGGACTGCGACCAGCGGGAACGCACCATGCCGGACACCAGGTCCGCGGTCGGGCCACCGACCTGCGAGCCGAGCAGGCGCCGGGCCAGGTCGGCCTTGGCCTCACCGGCCTGCGCCGGGTCGGTGAGGACCCGACGCAGCGACACCTCGCGGTGGAGCAGCGCGGTGACGGCGGCCAGCTCGTCGGCGAGCGAGCCGGCGTCCACGGACGTGGAGTCCGTCAGCGCGTCGAGACGCTCACGTGCGGCTGCCAGGGCCTCGCGGCTCGCTCCGTTCATCGCGCGGCCTCGGCCTTCTGGTCGAGCTCGTCGAGGAAGCGGTCGATCACACGGCTCTGCCGGGCGTGGTCCTCGAGGGACTCGCCGACGAGCTTGCCGGCCAGGGTGGTGGCGAGCGTGCCGACGTCCTGGCGCAGCGCGGACGCGGCGGCCTTGCGGTCGGCCTCGATCTGCGCGTGACCGGCGGCGATGATCTCCTCGCGCTGACGCTGGCCCTCGGCCCGCATCTCGGCGATGAGCGTCGCGCCCTGCTCCTGCGCCTCCTGGCGCAGACGCGCGGCCTCGTGCCGGGCTTCGGCGAGCTGAGCCTTGTACTGCTCAAGCACGCTCTGGGCCTCGGTCTGCGCGGCCTCGGCCTTCTCGATACCGCCCTCGATGGCCTCGCGACGCTCTTCCAGGACCTTGTTGATGGTCGGGAGGAGCTTCTTGGCGAGGAAACCGAAGACGATGACGAAAGCGATGAGGCCGATGACAACTTCCGGCCACGGCGGAACGAGGGGATTCTCCTTCTCACCCTCGGCCGCCAGGAAAACCAGGGCGGATGTCACATCAGTGCCTTTCGTCGAAAGGGTCGGTCGTCAGGGCTCGTCCTAGTAGACGAACGGCATGACGAGACCGATCAGGGCGAGCGCCTCACAGAAGGCGAAGCCCAGGATCTGGTTGGCGCGGATCAGGCCGGCGGCCTCGGGCTGACGGGCGAGAGCCTGGGTGCCGTTACCGAAGATGATGCCGATACCGACGCCCGGGCCGATGGCCGCGAGACCGTAACCGATGGAGCCGATGTGGCCTTCGACAGCAGCGAGGGTCTGGGACATGCCAGTTCTTCCTTCTCTTTACGGACCGGTGGGGGTTGGCCACCGGACGATTGCGGGAGCGGGTCGGGTGCTCAGTGGTGTTCGGCGAGCGCACCCTGGATGTAGCTGCAGGTCAGAAGCACGAACACGTACGCCTGGACAGCCTGGATGAAGAGCTCGAAGGTGGTCATGATGATGACCATCACGAACGAGACACCGGAGTAGGCGATGCCGATGCCGTTCAGCATGTACCAGCTGGCGATCGTGAAGAGCAGCAGCAGCGTGTGGCCGGCGAACATGTTCGCGAAGAGCCGGACGGCGTGCGTGAACGGGCGGACCAGCAGGTTCGAGAAGAACTCGATGGTCATCGACAGCGGCAGCACCGCACCGAGCGACTTGTCGTAGCCCGTCACGTTCTTGAAGAAGCCGACGAAGCCGTGCCGCTTGAAGGTGAGCGAGACCCAGGTGATGTAGACGATCAGGGCCAGCACCAGCGGGTAGGCGATGATCGACGTCACCGGGAAGGCGGCGACCGGGACGATCGACCAGAGGTTCATCATCCAGATGAAGAAGAACAGGGAGACGGCGAGCGGGACGTACTTCTCGCCCTCCTTCTTGCCGATCGTCTCGTAGACGATGCCGCGGCGGACGAAGTCGTAGCCGGCCTCCGCGACCATCTGGAGCTTGCCCGGGACGAGCTTGGGCCGGGCGAACGCCGCCCAGAAGAAGCCCACGATGATGACGGAACCGAGCAGCGCGAGCAGCATCGGCTTGTTGAAGTACAGGCCGTTGCCGTCTGCGTCGCCCCAGAGCGGCTCGAAGAGGAACGAGTGCAGGCCCGGAGCCGGGAAGCCACAACCGTCGAACAGGTGGCAGTCGGTCTCGAAGGCGAGCACCTGCGTCGGGTCAGCACTCACCGCGGGCTCCTTCATCGTGGCGCATAGGTACGGCAACCTCGTTGTGTCGGCGCGGCACACGGCCGCAGTTCGGCACGGGACTGGTGTTACGGATGTGAGGGCGGCTGGGGGGCATCTCGCCTCGCGATTGAGCAGGCGTCAGCTCGGATGCCCGCGCCCGCGATGCCGCAGTTGGCACCGGACGATAGCAGGAGTTCCGAGGCCTCTTTATCCCGGGCCTACCCCTCACGACGAGTGCCCCGAGTTTCCGGGCTTTCCGCCCGTCGTCGATTCGGGTTCGACGTAGAGGATCTTGGATTTCATGTGCGCGCGCGTCTGTGCGGCGATCCACACGAGCGTGGTGCCGACAAGCGTGAGAGCGAAAGCCTTGGGGTGGAACAGTGTGGTGTCCCGGAACACGGCGACGAAGATGAACAGCAACAGGATCTGCGCCGAGTACAGCATCAGCCCCATGGCCTGGAACAGGTGCGGGAGCGTTTTGGCGGTGCGCTGCAGTACGTAGAGGCCGATCCCCATGAAGAGAACCACCAGCACGGTCGCGACGAGCGCCCCGATCGCACCCTTGCCACCGGCGACCACTGCGCTGACGACGGCGGCGACACCGCCGGCGGCAGCCGTGGGCACGGCGGCCTGGGCCAGGATCCGGACGTCATTGGACGGCATGGCGGCAACTCCGCTTTTCACAGGGGGGCAGGGTGTCGTCATGGACGAGCGTAAACCCCTGGGTCGAGTGTGAATTCCTCGCACCGGTGAACCGTCGCACTGCGGTCCTTCGGCTCTATCCGGGGTTCTCGTGAACGGTATCACAAACTATTTGATGCAGTCTTTACCTGCTTGGTGTGCTCACCGTCACACATGAGAGTGAACCTGCGCGTCTGAGCGAGAATCCGGCCTCTTTGTCTGGTATTAGGGCGATTCATACACCCAACGGGGACCCATCGGAACCCAACGACTTGGCAATGCTCTAGTCGGATTCTTACCTTGACCGTGATCGGTCGGCCAGGCGTGCGCGGGAGCCGACGGCGGTCGCGCCGTTGACACCGGAGACGCCCGCGGCGACCGGGGTGCGGTGTTCGTCGGTGGGCTCGGGGTCCGCCGGGGTCGACGCGTCCGGGGCCGCGTCCGGGGCCGCCCGGCGACGGCGGTAGCGCGGAGGCACGAAGGCCTCCGCCCAACGCGGGGCGCGCGGCGTGAAGCGGGGCAGCAGAAGCAGCAACAGGCCGATCGTGGAGAGGATGACGACGCTCAGCACGATCCACATCGACGCCGAGTTCACGGAGTAGGTCAGCGCGCCAAAGGCGATCAGCGCCGACCAGAAGTACATGATCATCACCGCCCGGCTGTGCGAGTGGCCGATCTCCAGCAGCCGGTGATGCAGATGACCCCGGTCCGCCGCGAACGGCGACTGGCCGCGCCAGGTGCGCCGTACGATCGCCAGGATCAGGTCGGCGGCCGGCACCGCGATGATGGTCAGCGGCAGCAGCAGCGGGATGTAGACCGGCACCGTCTGGTGCACGGCCGCCTTCTCCGAACCGGCGAACAGCTTCAGCGCGTCCGGGTCGACCTGCCCGGTGACGGAGATCGCGCCGGCGGCGAGAACGAGCCCGATGAGCATCGAGCCGGAGTCGCCCATGAAGATCCGCGCCGGGTGCATGTTGTGCGGCAGGAAGCCCAGGCACATGCCCATCAGGATCGCCGAGAACAGCGTCGCCGGGGCGGCCGCCTCGATGCCGTACGAGTACCAGATGCGGTAGGCGTACAGGAAGAACGCCGCCGCCGCGATGCACACCATGCCGGCCGCGAGACCGTCCAGGCCGTCCACGAAGTTGACCGCGTTGATGGTGATGACGACCAGCGCCACCGTGAGCAGCGTGCCCTGCCACTGGGTGAGCGCCACCGAGCCGACGCCCGGGATCGGCAGCCACAGGATCGTCAGACCCTGCATGACCATCACACCCGCGGCGATCATCTGGCCGCCCAGCTTGATCAGCGCGTCGATCTCGAACTTGTCGTCCAGCACACCGATCAGCCAGATCAGCGCCGCCCCGGAGAGCAGCGCCCGCGGCTCGTTGGACTTCTCGAAGAGCTGGTTGAGGTTGGTGAGGTGGTCGGCGGTCAGCAGGCCCGCGCACAGCCCGAAGAACATGGCGATACCGCCGAGCCGCGGAGTGGGTTCCCGGTGCACGTCACGTGCCCGGATCTCCGGCATCGCCCCGGCCACGATCGCGAATTTCCGTACCGGCCCTGTCAGCAGATACGTCACCGCGGCCGTGATGCAGAGCGTCAGCAGGTATTCACGCACGGGCTTCCCCACAGGTCTCGCTGGCCATCACAGCCCCACACCCTAGCGAGGCGCGCATACGAGTGGGGACTTCCGGATAGTGCCGATGGTTGCACGCGTGACGGTGCGTCCGTGGCGCCCGCCCCGGAACCGGCCCGCTCAGTGGGGGTACGGCGGGAACGCCGCGGCCAGTTCCCGTACGTCCTCCCGGGCCCTCGCGGGCTCGGTGCCGCCCCGCAGGACGCTCGCCAGCAGCCCCGCGACGAACGTCATCTCCCTCGCCCCCATGCCCTGCGTGGTCACCGCCGCCGTGCCCATGCGCAGCCCGCGGTCGTCGTGCGGAAGCGCACAGCAGTCCAGGACGATCCCGGCCGCCGCGAGCCGGCCGCGCGCGGTGCGTCCGTCGACGCCGAGCGGCGCCGGGTCGGCGGTGATCAGGTGGGTGTCCGTGCCGCCGGTGGTGACGACCAGCCCCTCGGCGGCCAGCGCGGCGGCCAGCGCCCGCGCGTTGGCGACCACCTGGTGCGCGTACGCGGCGAACGCCGGTGTCGCCGCCTCCCCGAACGCGACGGCCTTGGCCGCGACGGTGTTCATCTGGGCGCCGCCCTGGGTGAAGGGGAAGACGGCACGGTCGACGCGCTCGGCCAGCTCGCCGCCGCACAGGATCATCCCGCCGCGCGGACCCCGCAGCACCTTGTGCGTCGTCGCGCACACGATGTCCGCGTACGGCACCGGACTGGGCGCCACTCCCCCGGCGACCAGGCCGATGGGGTGCGCGGCGTCCGCGATGAGATAGGCGCCGACCTCGTCGGCGACCTCGCGGAAGAAGGCGTGGTCGAGGTGGCGCGGGTAGGCGATGGAGCCGCAGACGATCGCCTTGGGGCGGTGCGTACGGGCCAGCGCGCGGACCTGGTCGTGGTCGATGAGCCCGCTCTCCGCGTCCACGCCGTAGCCGACGAAGTCGAACCAGCGGCCGGAGAAGTTGGCGGGCGAGCCGTGGGTGAGATGGCCGCCGTACGGCAGGCCGAGGGCGAGGACGGTGTCGCCGGGGCGCAGCAGGGCGGCGTACGCGGCGAGCACGGCGGACGAGCCGGAATGCGCCTGCACGTTGGCGTGTTCGGCACCGAACAGCGCCGTGGCCCGCTGCACGGCGAGGCGCTCGGCGACGTCGACGGCCTCGCAGCCGCCGTGGTACCGGTTGCCGGGATATCCCTCGGCGTACTTGTTGGCCAGCGGTGAGCCGAGCGCGGCCAGCACGGCCGGCGACATGAAGTTCTCGGCGGCGATCAGCTGCAGCGTGCTCGACTGCCGCTCACGCTCCGCGAGCAGCACATCGGCAAGCTCAGGATCCTGCCGCCGCACGACATCGACCTCAAGGGCATGCCCGACCGTCATAACGCCCAATGTAGGCCGCACACCCCGAAAACGCCCCCGCTGCCACACCTCGCCGTGGGCAGTCGTTCCGCAGGGCGGTGGGGGAGGGTGGGCACGGCGGAACAACGCCGGAGGCCCTGTGAACCCACCCCGGCAGCCGGACGCCTATGCCCGAGCAGGAACCCCGGTCAACGCCGTCACCACAGGATCCAGCGCCTCGAATATCTCGTCCCCGATGGACCGGAAGAACGTCAGCGGCGCCCCGTACGGGTCGTACACCTCGTCCGCCTCGGCCGTCGGCGCCAACAGCCACCCGCGTAGAGCCGCGGCAGCCCGCACCAACGCACGCGCCCGCATCACCAGCCCCTCGTCCAGAGGCGGCAGGGTCGCCGGATCGATGGCGTCGACCAGCCGCGTGAACTCCTTCAGCGTGAACGTCCGCAGCCCCGCCGAATGCCCCATGGAAATGACCTGCGCCCGGTGGTCCCGCGTGGCCGTCAGCACCAGATCCGCCCGGATCACATGCTCGTCCAGCAGCTCACGCCCCACGAACCCCGACGCATCCGCCCCGAACTCCGCCAGCACGGTCTCCGCATGGGCCTCCATGGACGCGCCCTCGTGTCCCCAGGTCCCCGCGCTCTCCACGATCAGCCCGCCACCCAGGATCCCCAGCCGCTGGCTCACGAAATGCCGGGTCAGCCGCTCGGTGATGGGCGAGCGGCACACGTTTCCGGTACTGACGTGGAGGATGCGGAAGGTGTCGCGCGGAAACCCGAAGGTCGTCGTGATCTCCGCACTGGATTCCCCGTTGCCTATGCCACGCCCCGACTCAGGGGCCGTCAATTCGCCACCTCGAGGTCGGGTACCACCTTGCGCAGTTCCTCCGGCGAGATCGCTCCCTCGCGCAGCAGCACGGGCACGGGCCGGGTGACGTCGACGATCGAGGAGGGCACGTTGCCGGGCGTCGGACCGCCGTCCAGGTACACGGAGACGGAGTCACCGAGCATCTCCTGCGCGGCGTCACAGTTCTCCGGCGCCGGGTGACCGGTGAGGTTGGCGGACGAGACGGCCATGGGCCCGACCTCGGTGAGCAGCTCGATGGCGACCGGGTGCAGCGGCATCCGTACGGCGACCGTGCCCCGGGTGTCCCCGAGGTCCCACTGGAGCGACGGCTGGTGCCTGGCGACCAGCGTCAGCGCGCCCGGCCAGAAGGCGTCGACCAGTTCCCAGGCCATCTCGGAGAAGTCCGTGACCAGGCCGTGCAGGGTGTTCGGGGAGCCGATGAGGACGGGCGTGGGCATGTTGCGGCCCCGGCCCTTGGCATCCAGCAGATCGGCGACGGCCTCCGAGGTGAACGCGTCGGCGCCGATCCCGTACACGGTGTCCGTCGGCAGCACCACGAGCTCGCCCCGGCGGACGGCGGAGGCGGCCTCACGCAGACCGGTCGTGCGGTCGGTCGCGTCGTTGGTGTCGTATCGCCGAGCCATCTAGCGGGCCTCCTCGTACGGGTGCTGCTGGGGGGATGAAGTATGCGGGACGCTCACGGCAGCGCCTTGCGGGCGGTGGCGAACCGGGGGCGGTTGTTCAGGTCGGGGTGGTCGGCCGCGTCGGTCCAGCCGCGGTTCTCGGCGAAGATCCACGGCACCTGCCCGCCCTGGGTGTCGGCGTGCTCGACGACGACCACCCCGCCGGGCCGCAGCAGCCGGTGCGCGGTGCGTTCCAGGCCGCGGATCAGGTCGAGTCCGTCCTCACCGGAGAACAGGGCCAGGTCGGGGTCGTAGTCGCGGGCCTCCGGTGCGACGTACTCCCACTCGGTGAGCGGGATGTACGGCGGATTGGAGACGACCAGGTCGACCTGGCCGTCGAGGTCCGGGAAGGCCGCCAGGGCGTCTCCCTGGCGCAGCTCGACCCTGGACCCCTCCATGTTCTTGCGGGTCCACGTCAGGGCGTCCTCGGACAGCTCCACGGCGTACACGCGCGAGCGCGGGACCTCCTGGGCCAGTGCCAGCGCGATGGCGCCGGAGCCGGTGCAAAGATCGACGATGCAGGGCTCGACGACGTCCATCGCGCGGACGGCGTCTATCGCCCAGCCGACCACCGACTCGGTCTCGGGGCGCGGCACGAACACCCCGGGACCGACCTGGAGCTCCAGGTAGCGGAAGTACGCCCGCCCGGTGATGTGCTGGAGCGGCTCGCGGGCCTCACGGCGGGCGATGACCTCCCAGTACCGGGCGTCGAAGTCGGAGTCCTTCACACCGTGCAGCTGTCCGCGCTTGACGCCGTGCACGAACGCGGCGAGTTCCTCCGCGTCGGTGCGCGGCGAGGGTACGCCGGCGTCGGCGAGCCGCTGGGTGGCCTGGGCCACCTCGGCGAGCAGCAGGTTCACGACGGTCCTCCGGGCTGTCTACGGGATTTACGCGGCGGCGAGCTTGGCGGCCGAGTCCGCGTCGACGCAGGCCTGGATCACCGCGGCGAGGTCGCCGTCCAGGACCTGGTCCAGGTTGTACGCCTTGAAGCCGACGCGGTGGTCCGAGATGCGGTTCTCCGGGAAGTTGTACGTACGGATCTTCTCGGAGCGGTCGACGGTACGGACCTGGCTGCGACGGGCGTCGGCGGCCTCCCGCTCCGCCTCCTCCTGCGCCGCCGCGAGGAGCCTGGAGCGCAGGATACGCAGTGCCTGCTCCTTGTTCTGCAGCTGGCTCTTCTCGTTCTGGCAGGAAGCGACGACTCCGGTCGGAAGGTGCGTGATGCGCACGGCGGAGTCGGTGGTGTTGACGGACTGGCCGCCCGGTCCGGAGGACCGGTAGACGTCGATGCGCAGGTCGTTCGGGTTGATCTCGACGTCGACCTCCTCCGCCTCGGGGGTCACCAGGACACCCGCCGCGGAGGTGTGGATACGGCCCTGCGACTCGGTGGCCGGCACCCGCTGCACGCGGTGCACGCCGCCCTCGTACTTCAGCCGCGCCCACACGCCCTGGCCGGGCTCGGTGGCGCCCTGGCCACCCTTGGTCTTCACGGCGACCTGGACGTCCTTGTAGCCGCCGAGCTCGGACTCGGTGGCGTCGATGATCTCGGTCTTCCAGCCGACGCGCTCGGCGTAGCGCAGGTACATGCGCAGCAGGTCGCCGGCGAACAGGGCGGACTCGTCGCCGCCCGCGCCCGCCTTGATCTCGAGGATGACGTCCTTGTCGTCGCTGGGGTCGCGCGGGACCAGCAGCAGGCGGAGCTTCTCGGTGAGCTCCTCGCGCTGCCGCTCCAGGTCCTTGACCTCGGCGACGAAGTCGGGGTCGTCGGCGGCCAGTTCGCGCGCGGCCCCGATGTCGTCGCCCGTCTGCTTCCAGGAGCGGTACGTGGCGATGATCGGGGTGAGCTCGGCGTAGCGCTTGTTCAGCTTGCGCGCGTTGGCCTGGTCGGCGTGGACCGACGGGTCGGCGAGCTTCTTCTCCAGGTCGGCGTGCTCGGCGACGAGTTCCTCGACTGCCTCGAACATCTTGGGCTCCTGCTGATACGTGGGTGAAGGGACGGGCGACCAAAAACGCCGGTCCCGGCCTGCCCCGGGCGGGGGCAGGGCCGTGGACCGGCGAAATGGGGCTCGCTACTTCTTGGAGCCGGCGGCCTTGCCGAAGCGGGCCTCGAAGCGGGCCACACGGCCGCCGGTGTCGAGGATCTTCTGCTTGCCCGTGTAGAACGGGTGGCACTCGGAGCAGACCTCGGCGCGGATGTTGCCGCCGGAGATCGTGCTGCGGGTGGTGAACGACGCACCGCAGGTGCAGCTGACCTGCGTCTCGACGTACTCGGGGTGGATGTCGCGCTTCAAGGTGTCTCCTAGGTTCGGGAGGGCGCCGGGTCGCATCCGCGGGATGCGGGAGCGTGAACCGGGGCCGACGTACCAGTCTGCCAGGACTGGGGCCATCCCCCAAAACGGGGGGTTGTCGTCATCTATTCCCTGCGGGCCGGCGGGGGCCGGTCGCGCCCACGCGGCGGAGCCGCACACCGGTACCGCCCCCCGCCCCTCACCCGGCGTCGATCACGCCCTTCGCTTCTCCGGCAGCCGTGTCCCGCGTGGCGCTCTCCGGGATCGGCCTGTCGTTCTTCAGGGCGTCCCACACCAGCTCGGACCTCTCCTCCAGGGGGAGGACCCGGTTGCCGTCGGCCGGGTCGTACCGGACCGGCATGGTGATCATGTGCATGTTGGTGGGGGTGATGTTCTCCAGGCCGGCCGCGAAGGACATCAGGGAGTTGACCGAGCCCAGGTCGGAGTCGGTGGTGACGGCCTTGGTGGCGGTGTCGGCGAGGTTGTACAGCTTCTTGGGGTGGGTGAGGACACCGACCTCCTCGACCTGCCGCACCAGGGCCTTCACGAAGGCCTGCTGGAGCTGGATGCGGCCGAGGTCGGAGCCGTCGCCGACGCCGTGCCGGGTGCGCACCAGGCCGAGGGCCTGTTCGCCGTCGAGCCGGTGGGTGCCGGCCTCGAGTTCCAGATGGCTGTCGGGGTCGTCGATGTCCTCGCCGGTGGTGACCTCGACGCCGCCGAGTTCGTCGATGAGCTTCTGGAAGCCGGTGAAGTCGACCTCCAGGTAGTGGTCCACGCGCAGGTCGGTGATCGACTCGACGGTCTTCACCGCGCAGGCCGCCCCGCCCGTGGCGTAGGCGGAGTTGAGCATCACGCCGCTCGCCGCGGGGTGGGTGCCGCCGTCGGTGTCGGTGCACTCGGGACGGTCGACGACGGTGTCGCGCGGGAGGGAGACCACGCTCGCCTTCCTGTGGCCCTCGTGGACGTGCACGACCATCGCGGTGTCGGAGCGGGCGCTTCCGTCGTCGGCGCCGCCGCCGAGCTTCTCGTTGCCCCCGGAGCGGGTGTCGGAGCCGAGGACGAGGATGTTCTCGGAGCCGTTGTCGACCCTCTCGGGCCGGTCGGTGCCGAGGGCCTGGTCGATGTCGAGGCTCTCGATGTTGCCGTTGAGCTTGAAGTACACGTATCCGGCGCCGGTGCCGCCGAGGACGACGATGCCGGCGACGGTCCAGGCCGCGGCCTTCAGGCCCCGGTGCCGCTTGTCACGCGTTGCGCGCCGGCGCCCCTTGCCCCGGTGGCCCGGTGTGCTCTCGGCAGACATGTGCTCCTCGGATCGTCTTCGGTCGATCGCCCCTGTGCCCGGTGTCGGACCTGGCCTTCGCAGCCGTACGACACCCATCGTCCCGCCTTCGGGGCGGACTGGGAAACGCGGGACAGGGTCGCACGGCGAGCTGTGCCGGGCCTGGGCGCGACCGGGTGCGAGGGGGTCCGTGCGGAACCGGCGGACGCCCCGCCGACCTGCGGGTCGGCCGAAGGGGGCGTACCGCGCGATCGCGGTCTCGACGGGCATCGTCGTGGCGAGGCTCTCGCCGCACGCGAAAGGGCCGCTCCCTCGCGGGAGCGGCCCTTTCGGCGGAAGGCCCGACGTCAGTCGCCGTTGCCCGGCGTCGGCGTCGTCTTCTGGATCTGCATCAGGAACTCGGCGTTCGACTTGGTCTGCTTCATCTTGTCGAGGAGCAGTTCGACCGCCTGCTGCTGGTCGAGGGCGTGCAGCACCCGGCGCAGCTTCCAGACGATGGCGAGCTCGTCGGGGGCGAGCAGGATCTCTTCCTTGCGCGTGCCGGACGCGTCGACGTCCACCGCGGGGAAGATGCGCTTGTCGGCGAGCTTCCGGTCGAGCTTGAGCTCCGCGTTGCCGGTGCCCTTGAACTCCTCGAAGATGACCTCGTCCATGCGGGACCCGGTGTCCACCAGGGCGGTGGCGAGGATGGTCAGCGAGCCGCCGTCCTCGATGTTGCGGGCCGCACCGAAGAAGCGCTTCGGCGGGTACAGGGCGGTCGAGTCGACACCACCGGACAGGATGCGGCCGGAGGCCGGGGCGGCGAGGTTGTACGCACGGCCCAGACGCGTGATCGAGTCGAGCAGCACGACGACGTCGTGACCCAGCTCCACCAGGCGCTTGGCGCGCTCGATGGCGAGCTCGGCGACCGTGGTGTGGTCCTCGGCCGGGCGGTCGAAGGTCGAGGAGATGACCTCGCCCTTGACCGACCGCTGCATGTCGGTGACCTCTTCCGGACGCTCGTCGACCAGGACGACCATCAGGTGGCACTCGGGGTTGTTGTGGGTGATCGCGTTGGCGATCGCCTGCATGATCATGGTCTTGCCGGTCTTCGGCGGGGCCACGATCAGACCGCGCTGGCCCTTGCCGATGGGTGCGACGAGGTCGATGATGCGGGTGGTGAGGACGCCGGGGTCCGTCTCCAGGCGGAGGCGGTCCTGCGGGTACAGCGGCGTCAGCTTGTTGAACTCCGGCCGTCCACGGCCGTGTTCGGGCGCCATGCCGTTGACGGAGTCGAGACGCACCAGCGCGTTGAACTTCTCGCGGCGCTCGCCCTCCTTGGGCTGGCGCACGGCACCGGTGAGGTGGTCGCCCTTGCGCAGGCCGTTCTTGCGGACCTGGGCGAGGGAGACGTACACGTCGTTCGGACCGGGCAGGTAGCCGGAGGTCCGGATGAACGCGTAGTTGTCGAGAATGTCGAGGATGCCGGCGACCGGGATCAGGACGTCGTCATCGGTGATCTGCGGCTCGGGGGCCACCTCGTCGCGGCCACGACGGCCACGGCGGTCGCGGTAGCGCCCGCGACGGCCACGACGGCCGCCGTCGTCGTCGTAACCGTCGTCCTGACGGCCGCCGCCACCCTGCTGGTTCTGCTGACGGCCCTGGCCGCCCTGGTTCTGCTGCTGGTCGTCGCCCTTGCTGCGACGGTCACCGCGATCCCCACGATCCCCGCGGTCACCGCGATCACCACGATCACCGCGGTCGCCACGGTCACGGCCGCGCTCACGGCGGTCGCGGCGGCGGCCCTCGCCGCCCTCGTGGTCACCCTTGGCGTCGCCCTGCTGCGGCTGCTGCTGGGCCGGGGTCTCGGCCTTGGGCTCGGCCTTCGCCTCGGCGGCGACCGTCTCGGTCGCGGCGGCGGCCGGAGCACCCGCGTCGGCGGTGGCGCGACGGCGGCGGCGCTCGGGGGCGGCCTCCTCGGCCGGCTCGGCCGAGGCCTTCGGGGAGGGCTGGCCCGGGATCTCGATCTGCTGCTGGGCCGTGGCCTTCTCGGCCTTCGCGTCGGCCTTCTTCTCGGCGGCCTCGCCCGTACGGGTCCGGGAGGTGGCGCGGCGCTTGGGCTTGGTCTCGGCGGCGGACTCGGCCTTGGCCGGGGCGGCTCCCCCGGAGGGGGTACCCCCACCGGCGGCCTGCGCCTCCTTGATGACCTCGATCAGCTGGCTCTTGCGCATGCGCGCGGTGCCCCTGATTCCGAGACCGGATGCGACCTGCTGCAGCTCGGCCAGCACCATGCCCTCGAGGCCGGTACCGCGGCGCCGCCGGGAGCCGGCACCGGTGGCAGGCGCGGAAGCGTCCGTGGCGGGCGCGGCAGCGGTCTCCTCGACACGTGCGCCCATCAGATCGGTGGTGTCGCTCACGAAGGGTCCTTCCCTGGAGCGGACGTCGGCCTGTCTGGCTCGGCGACCGGTTGTGCTGTCCGGCATCGGTCCTTGCTGTGTGAACCGTGCCGAGGCGGTTGTCCGCCTGAGCGGCGGAAGAGATATCTGGTGATGGCGCTTCCTCGAGCCGTGACACCGAGTGTCACGTGGCGTGGTCGCACCGGTTCCGGAGCTCCCCCAGAGGGGATGCCCCCACCGTCGGGCCGTTCAGTGTCCGCGTACGACGTACTGCCCGCATACGAAGCAGAGAACAGAGTGCGGCTTGGGGAACTCCCGGAAGAATGTCTGTCCCGGACGGGGACACGAGGCACCTCGCCATGGTGGGGTCGGGTGCAGACTTGAGATTAACACTACCGGATCCAACAAACATTCCCCCTCTCCAAATCCGGCAACCGTGTGTCAGGTGGCGAGCGGAAGCACGCTCGCGCCCTGCACATCGAGGCTGAGCCGATTGGCGGCCCAGTCGTTGCCGGCCAATGCTTCGACCTTGTCGGCCGTTTCCGCGTCCGCCAGCGCCATGACCGTGGGTCCGGCGCCGGAGATCACCGCGGGGACGCCGTCCCCGCGCAGCCGCTCCACCAGGGCGGCGCTCTCGGGCATGGCCGGGGCGCGGTACTCCTGGTGCAGTCGGTCCTCGGTGGCGGGCAGCAGCAGCTCGGGGCGCCTGGTCAGGGCCTCGACGAGCAGGGCGGCACGGCCCGCGTTGGTGGCGGCGTCGACATGCGGCACGGTGCGCGGGAGCAGGCCGCGCGCGGTCTCGGTGAGAACCGGCTTCCCGGGCACGAAAACCACCGGAACGATGGAATCGGCGGGCTCCATCCTGATCGCCCGGGCCGCGCCGCCCTCCATCCAGGACAGGGTGAAACCGCCCAGCAGACAGGCCGCGACGTTGTCGGGGTGACCCTCGATCTCGGTGGCGAGTTCGAGGAGCGCGGTGTCGTCGAGCCTGGCCTCGGCGCCTATGGTCACGGCGCGGGCGGCGACGATCCCGGCGCAGATGGCGGCGGAGGAGGAGCCCAGGCCGCGACCGTGCGGAATGCGGTTGGCGCAGACGATCTCCAGGCCGCGCGGCTGTCCGCCGAGCAGGTCGAAGGCGGTGCGCAGGGAGCGTACGAGGAGATGGCGCTCGTCGCGCGGCAGGGTCTCGCCGCCCTCACCGGCGATGTCGATGTGCAGCCCGGATTCGGCCACCCGGACGACCACGTCGTCGTAGAGACCCAGCGCGAGGCCGAGGGCGTCGAATCCCGGGCCGAGGTTGGCGCTGGTGGCGGGGACGCGCACCCGGACGGCGGCGGCGCGGAAGGCGGGACCGGCCATCGCTCGAAGACTCTCCTTGAGCTGCGTGACTGTCGAATGACATTCGATGGACATTCGAGGGCGTACGAAAACCCCCTGGGATCGCCGCCGACCGGGGTGGCCGGCCGCTTCCCGGACCGCTCCGGGCCGCTTTCCGGACCACGGAGACGCCGCGATACCGCGGCATACGCGGTGGGCGGGTTCGGTACAGCCTATCGAAGGAAGGTTCAGTGGCGACATAGGGCGCACAGGAGGCGCACGATGCGTGTCGCAAGCCCCCTGTGCACCCCCTGTAGGGAACTTCCCCAGGTGGACGCGCCCTTACGCCGGTTCTGCGGACGACGTCGCGTGCCGCCGCCGGCGTCAGGCGAGGCCGAGCCGCTCGGCGGCGGTCGCGGCGTCCACGGGGACGGTGACCGGCTGCGGGGCGCCGGCGACGGCCCAGTCCGGGTCCTTCAGGCCGTTGCCGGTGACGGTGCACACGATCTTCTGCCCCGGGTCGACCTTGCCCTGCTCGGCGGCCTTCAGTAGACCGGCGACCGACGCGGCGGACGCGGGCTCGACGAAGACGCCCTCCTGCGAGGCCAACAGCCGGTAGGCGCGCAGGATCTCACGGTCCGTCACCTCGTCGATGGCGCCGCCCGACTCGTCCCGCGCGGCGAGCGCGAAGTCCCACGAGGCCGGGTTGCCGATGCGGATGGCGGTGGCGATGGTCGACGGGTCCTTGACGACCTCGCCGCGCACGATCGGCGCACTGCCGGAGGCCTGGAACCCCCACATGCGCGGCGTCCTCGTGCTGATCCCGTCGGCGGCGTACTCCTTGTACCCCTTCCAGTACGCGGTGATGTTGCCCGCGTTGCCCACCGGCAGGACGTGGATGTCGGGTGCGTCGCCCAGCATGTCCACGATCTCGAAGGCGGCGGTCTTCTGCCCCTCTATCCGTACCGGATTGACCGAATTGACCAGCGCCACCGGGTAGTTGTCGCTCAGTGCGCGGGCCAGCGTGAGGCAGTCGTCGAAGTTGCCGTCGACCTGGAGGATCTTCGCCCCGTGGACCAGCGCCTGGCCCATCTTGCCGAGCGCGATCTTGCCCTGCGGCACGAGGACGGCGGACACCATCCCGGCGCGCACGCCGTACGCGGCGGCGGAGGCGGAGGTGTTGCCGGTGGAGGCGCAGATGACGGCCTGCGCGCCCTCCTCCTTGGCCTTGCTGATGGCCATGGTCATACCGCGGTCCTTGAAGGACCCGGTCGGGTTCGCGCCCTCGACCTTGAGGTGCACCTCGCAGCCCGTGCGCTCGGAGAGCACCTGCGCGGGCACGAGCGGCGTGCCGCCCTCACGGAGCGTCACGACCGGCGTGGTGTCGGATACCGGCAGCCGGTCCCGGTACTCCTCGATGATTCCGCGCCACTGGTGGGTCATTGCTGGTTACTCTCCTTCAACCCGCATGATGCTGGCGACACCGCGCACGGTGTCGAGCTTGCGCAACGCCTCGACGGTCCCGCCGAGGGCCGCGTCGGACGCACGGTGCGTGACGACGACGAGGGAGGCCTCACCGTCCTTGCCCTGCTGGCGAACCGTGTCGATCGAGACACCGTGCTCGGCGAACACGGTCGCGACCTGGGCGAGAACACCCGGTTTGTCGGCCACGTCGAGGCTGATGTGGTAGCGCGTGACGACCTCGCCCATCGACGAGACGGGCAGCGCGGCGTACGCGGACTCACCGGGCCCGGTGGTCCCGCTGATCCGGTTGCGCCCCACGGCGACGAGGTCCCCGAGCACCGCGGAGGCGGTCGGCGCACCACCGGCACCGGGCCCGTAGAACATCAGCTGCCCGGAGGCGTCCGACTCGACGAACACGGCGTTGTAGGCGCCGCGCACGGAGGCCAGCGGATGACTGAGCGGAATCATCGCCGGATGAACCCGCGCGGTGACCGACGCACCGTCCTCGGCCCGCTCGCAGATGGCGAGCAGCTTGATGGTGCAGCCCATCTCCCTCGCGGAGGCGAAGTCGGCGGCGGTGACCTCGGTCATGCCCTCGCGGTGGACGTCGTCGAGGCGCACCCGCGTGTGGAAGGCGATCCCGGCGAGGATGGCGGCCTTGGCGGCGGCGTCGAAGCCCTCGACGTCGGCGGTGGGGTCGGCCTCGGCGTACCCGAGCGCGGTGGCCTCGTCGAGCGCCTCCTGATACCCCGCACCGGTGCTGTCCATCTTGTCGAGGATGAAGTTGGTCGTGCCGTTGACGATGCCGAGCACCCGGTTGACCTTGTCCCCGGCGAGCGACTCGCGCAGCGGGCGGATCAGCGGGATGGCGCCGGCGACGGCGGCCTCGTAGTAGAGGTCCTTGCCGTGCTCCTCGGCGACGGCGTGCAGCGCGGCACCGTCCTGGGCGAGCAGCGCCTTGTTCGCGGAGACGACGGACGCGCCGTGCTCGAAGGCGGTGGTGATGAGCGTGCGGGCGGGCTCGATCCCGCCGATGACCTCCACGACGATGTCGAGGTCGCCGCGCTTGACGAGCGCGGTGGCGTCGGTGGTGACCAGGGCCGGGTCGATGCCCTCGCGCACCTTGTCGGGGCGGCGCACGGCGACCCCGGCGAGCTCCACCGGGGCCCCGATGCGGGCGGCGAGGTCGTCGGCGTGCGTCGTCATGATGCGCGCCACCTCTGAGCCGACCACTCCACAGCCCAGCAGCGCCACCTTCAGCGGACGCGTACGCATCATCCGACCTCGATTCCTGATTACCGTCTCGGTTGCACCAGTCTCACTCACCGGACGGGACTTTCTTCCCTTGGTCCGGATCGTGAGACATCTATTTCATTTTCATGACCGACGAGACAGAAGATCTTCCGTCACCCGATCACGGTCTTTGTCGTCGCTCATCCGACATCGAGACGGAGGAGGTCCTCCTCCGTCTCCCGTCGGACGATCACGCGCGCCTCGCCGTCCCTGACGGCGACGACGGGCGGACGCAGGACGTGGTTGTAGTTGCTGGCCATGGACCGGCAGTACGCCCCGGTCGCCGGTACGGCGATGAGGTCGCCCGGCGCCAGGTCCCCCGGCAGGAAGGCGTCCTTCACCACGATGTCCCCGCTCTCGCAGTGCTTGCCGACGATCCGGCACAGCATCGGCTCGGCGTCGGAGACCCGGGAGGCCAGGGCGACGCTGTACTCGGCGTCGTACAGCGCGGTGCGGATGTTGTCCGACATCCCGCCGTCCACGGAGACGTACGTCCGCAGCCCGTCCAGCGGCTTGATGGTGCCGACCTCGTAGAGCGTGAAGGCGGTGGGCCCGACGACGGCCCGCCCGGGCTCCACGGAGATCCGGGGGGTCGTCAGCCGCGCGGCCTCGCACTCCCGGGTGACGATCTCGGTCAGCGCCTTGGCGATCTCGTGCGGCTCGCGCGGGTCGTCGTCGCTGGTGTACGCGATCCCGAGGCCGCCCCCGAGGTCGATCTCGGGCAGCTCGACCCCGTGCTCGTCGCGAATGTCCTTGAGCAGCCCCACCACCCGGTGCGCGGCCACCTCGAACCCGGACATGTCGAAGATCTGCGACCCGATGTGGGAGTGGATCCCGATGAGTTCGATCCCGTCCAGCCGCAGGGCCCGCCGTACGGCCTCCGCCGCCTGCCCCCCGGCCAGCGGGATGCCGAACTTCTGGTCCTCGTGGGCGGTGGCGATGAACTCGTGCGTGTGCGCCTCGACGCCCACGGTGACACGGATCTGCACCCGCTGCCGCCTGCCGAGCTCCTGCGCGATGTGCGCGACCCGGACGATCTCCTGGAACGAGTCGAGCACGATCCGCCCGACCCCGGCCTCGACGGCCCGCCGGATCTCGGCCACGGACTTGTTGTTGCCGTGGAAGGCGATCCGCTCGGCGGGCATCCCGGCGGACAGGGCGGTGGCGAGTTCGCCCCCGGAACAGACGTCGAGGTTCAGCCCCTCCTCGTCCAGCCACCGCACGACGGCCCGGGAGAGGAACGCCTTGCCGGCGTAGAACACGTCGGCGTCGCCGCCGAAGGCGGTACGCCAGGCCCGCGCCCGGGCCCGGAAGTCCTCCTCGTCGAGGAAGTAGGCGGGGGTGCCGAACTCCTCGGCGAGCCGCTTGACGTCGATCCCGCCGACGGTGAGCACACCGTCCTCGTCACGCGTGACGGTCTCGGCCCACACCTTGGAGTCGAGGGCGTTGAGGTCGGTGGGCGGTGCGGAGTAGTGCCCCTCGGGGAGGACGTCGGCGTGACGGGGCCCGGCGGGATGTGCGGAACGGCTCATTCTTCGCGTGTCTCTCTCAGAGATGGTCGGGTGCGTCGATACCGAGCAGGGACAGGCCGCCGGCCAGCACCGTCCCGGCGGCGTCGGCGAGCGCGAGCCGGGCACGGTGGGCGGCCGAGGGTTTCTCGTCGCCGAGGGGCAGCACGGCGGTAAGCAGGGGCGGCACGGCGTCGGCGACGGCGACGAGCTGCCGGGCGAGCCGGTCGGGCGCACGGTGGGTGGCGGCGGCCGCGAGGACACGGGGGTGGTCGGCGAGGACCTGGAACAACGACTGCGCTTCCGCCACGGGACCGGGCTCGGACCCGAACCCGAGATCGGCGGCGTTGCGCAGGAGCGCCCGGGTGCGGGCGTGGGCGTACCGCACCCGGAAGAGGGGATTGCTCTCCCGCTGCACCAGATGCTCGTCACCGACCCGGGGCCGATCGTGCGGGGCGGGGTACAGCAAGGCCCAGCGGGCGGCGTCGGGGCCGAGCGGGAGGGGATCGGCGGGCGCCGGGACGGGCCGGACGACGACATCACGGTGGTCGTCATCGACATGAACGACGGCGCCCTGCGACCGAAGAATACGGACGAGAGCCTCGACCTGAACGACGGCACGCACCTCACGGGCCGGTCGCAGCCGGACGGTGTGACCGCCCAGGGCGTCACCGTGCCCGTACCGGGAACCGCACCTCAGAATCTCGCGAACGAGCCCGACGGGCCCTTCTGCGTCGGCGAGGCTGATGTTGATGAACCCGGGCCCGGTGACGACGACGTCACTGATGCCAGGGGTGCGCAGAAGACGAGGCCGGAGAATCTCGGCGACCCGCTGGGGCGGCTGCCCGGCCGGCCGCGCGAGCTGAAGGGCGACATTGGTCGCGTAGTCCCCGCACCCTCCGGGCCCGGGAGGCGCGACGAGGACCTTCTCCGGCAGCACCACCCTCAGCTCCCCCTCGTCGACGGCACGGCGCACCGCGTGCAGCACGGTGCGGGAGAGTTCGACGGGGGTCACGGGACAAGCGTAGGGGAGGAGGGGGGTGGGCAGACGAATGAGTTCGGCCGCGATCCCGGGATGTGGACGGCCACCGGTTTCACCCTCCGGCGTGCCCGGCGGCAGGCTCGGCGTCCCCGGGCCCGTGAACGCGCCCGAGGGGCCCGTCGATCAACCGCTGAACGAGTCGGACGAGTTCCCCGGGCTCGAAGGGCTTGGCGAGGAAGGCGTCCACGCCGACATCGAGCCCGCTCTCGACCTCGTACCGAGTGCAGGCACTGACGATGACGAGCGGAAGATGACTGGTGCGGGGATCGCTACGCAGCCGGGCGGCCGTCCGGAGCCCGTCGAGCCGCGGCATGACGACATCGAGGGTGACGAGATCGGGCCGCACCTGATGGACGACTTCCAGACACTCGACACCATCGGCCGCGGTCACGACCTCGATGCCCTCCAGCTCGAGGTTGACCCTGATCAACTGCCGGATGACCTTGTTGTCGTCCACAACAAGAACCCGGCCCGACGCGCCTGGCACGACTCGAGAGTAGGTCGCCCCCGGCCACCGCGTCCGGCGTTTCCCCCATTCCACCCCGCACGGGCGACCTCCCGCGCTCCGGACCGCCCCCGGCCGGCTGCCGCCTGCTGCGAAAACGGGTTCATGACCACCCTCCGGGAACTGATAGTGTTCTACCCGTCGCCGCGATCACCGCGCGGGTGACACGCCCCCGTAGCTCAGGGGATAGAGCAACGGCCTCCGGAGCCGTGTGCGCAGGTTCGAATCCTGCCGGGGGCACCTTGCATGAGGTGCCCGAAGACCCCGTCACCAGCGGAAACGCTGGGTGCGGGGTCTTCGCGTATGTGCAGGCGTGTGCCACTCGGAGCGGCCGTATGTCAGGTGCTGTGGACTATGCGTGGACTGGCCGCGGAACAGAAAACCGCAGGTCGAACCGAGAAAGCGCCGCGGTATGGCTACGTGGGCGGGAGCGGGCGACACGAGTCCGCGCAGCAGTGGGCGACGGCACCCACGCATACGTCCCGAGGCTGATGCGGCGACGCTGCGGTTACGTCCTGTGGTGGAGGCGGTGCATACCCTGGCCGGACGAAAGCGGTAGGGGACCGCGGAAGCATCAAGGGCACCGCACTACATCTCTGATCGAGGAGCGTGCCGCATGCCCGCCATTGCCTCCCTCTCCGCCAATGGCCCCGTGAACAAGGGGCACTTACCCGGCCGCGCTCTGGGCCGGACGGTCTCCGGCGTCCCGGGCTGGGCGAGACGCGCGGCCGCAGCGGTTGTTTGGGCATCTCTGCCGTCGGCGTTGTGGCGTCTCGCCGCGGTGCTGGGCATACCGCTCGGCCTGGGACAGTCCGAGTACGACGCGATGCTCATACCCGGCTGGGGCCTGCTGGTGCTGCCCTTGCTGTCGCTGGCCCAAGAGGGCTTGGCCTGGCTGACACTCGGGCTGGTGCGTCCGTGGGGTGAGGTGTGGCCGCGTTGGCTGCCGTACCTCGGAGGCCGTCCGGTCCCGATCCTCGCCGCGGTTGTGCCGGCCGCATTCGGCGCAGTCGCCTGCAGCGTCTACGGCGTGCTTCTCATCTGGACGACCCTGCACGCTGAAATGGACATCACGCCGTGGGGGAACTGGCTCATGACCGCCTGCTATCTACCCATGGCAGCCTGGGGGCCGCTGCTCGGCGCGGTAACCGTGCACTATTACAGGCGCCGCGCCCACGGGTGAAGGGCGCAAGCAACTCATCCACAGCTGCCGTCCGCGAAACCGAAGATCCCCGGACCGGGGTCCGGGGGCCGTCATGCCTGTGAGTGCAACGCAGGCAGGTCGAGATCAGGTCTCGCCCGGGTGCCCGTCCTCCTGGCCGTCGTCGTCGCCGAGGAGTTCGGCGATCCTGCGGCTGGCGACGTCCTGGCGACCGTCCTCGGAGGAGTTGACCGGCACACCCTTGACCTCAAGTCCAGTTGAGCTTCTACGGTCGATCTCGAACCGACTCGGACAGCGGCAGGAGACCCGGCCATGGAGTATTCGCACAGCGACACCGACCTGATCAAGCAGCCCATCGGCTATTGGAGTTGGGCGGCCTACAGGGCCGTCGTCACCCGCACCCGGGCCGCCCTCGCCGGGATCGGCATCACCCAACCGCAGTGGTGGGTCCTCGCGCAGGTCGCGCGCGCCGACACCGTCAAGACCCGTGACGAAGTGTCCCGTCTGCTTCTGAACTACCTCGACGCCGGCCGGGAAACCATGGAGTCAGAGATCGACGCGATCATCGCCCAGGGCTGGATCACCGAGGATGCCGAGGGACGCCTGGGCATCACGGCTGAGGGCAGGCCGTTCTACGACAAGGCCGCGGCCCTTCAGGAAGAGCTCTGGGCGGAACGGCACGCGGGTATCTCCGACGAGGAGTACCTGACCACCCTCAAGGTGTTGCAGCGGTTCATCCACAACACGGGCGGGCGGGCTTGGCACCACTAGTGCGACGGCTGGTGGTTTCACGGCGAGTGAGCGCGTGCGACTCGGGCACGGCAGTGGCTGGTCCGGTCCTGGATCCGGTGCCGGCGCACGGATGTCACCCTCGCCCGGCTCGCCAGTTCCAACCGTCTCCGGTGGCAGAGCCAGTCCCGCGAACGGCCCGACGAACCGGTCGCCATCACGTCACGTGAACCGCCGACCGCAGAACCGGGTCTAGGACACTTTCTGTCCTAGAAGGTGCCTAGCGTGTGGGGTACGACCTCGATTCCGAGGGACCCGAAAACCCGAAGAAGGCGGTACCACCATGGCGGGCACACCGACATCCGGCCCTGCGGGCGAAGCGGGCACGGAGCCGCTGGTCTTCGCGTGTGCCGAGGATCTCGAATCCTGGCTCGAAGGCCAGCACGGGGTGCGGCCGGACCTCTGGCTGAAGCTCGCGAAGAAGAGCTCGGGCATCGAGTCGGTCACGGCCGCCGAGGTCGTCGACGTCGCCCTCTGCTACGGGTGGATCGACGGCCGGCGCGAGTCCTTCGACGCGGTGTACTACCTGCAGAGGATCTCGCCCCGCCGCCGGGGCAGCGACTGGTCCCAGGTCAACGTGCGCAAGATCGAGGCGCTGACGGCGGCCGGGCGAATGCGGGAGCCCGGCCTCGCCGAGGTGCGGGCCGCGCAGGCGGACGGACGGTGGGCGGCGGCGTACCCCTCGCAGAAGGAAGCGACCGTGCCCGACGACCTCGCCGCCGCGCTGGCCCCCGGCTCCCGGGCGGCGCGACGCTTCGAGCAGCTGGGCAGGACGGACCGGTACCTCGTGATCCTCCAACTCCTGCGCGCGAGGACGCCCGAACTCAGGGCCACGCGGCTGGCCCGGGCGGTGGCGAAGCTGGAGTCCGAGCAGGGGACCGGCTGAGCCGCACCGCTGTCCGGGCGGCCCGGGCACAGGCCGCCGCGGCCTTCCCGTCCTCCTGCGCCGGGAAAGGGCAGCCCCACACAGGACACCGCAAGGCACCGGTCACCCGTCGGCACCCGCCCCGGTCCCAGAGGGCTTCCGGTACGGGGACCGGTTCCCGGCCCCTCTCCAGGGTCCGCCGTATGGCCGACGGCGCCCCGGCCTGTCCCGAGTGCAGCCGGCCCCCGGAGCCGGGCGGTCTCGTAGCGCCCCGTGCGAGTGCGAGCACCGTCACCGTGAAGCCCTCGGAGAGGGCGCGGACCACGGAGTGTTCCGTCCGGCAGTGCCAGGTGACCAGGGCGCGCACGAACCCGGCGTACGCGGCCGGATCGGCCTCGAGCGTGTCCGGGTCGCCCCGGTGTCCGCCCCGGCCGATTCCGAGGCCAGTGTGAACTCCGCCTCGAAGGCCTCGATCTGTCGCCGGAAGAGGCGGCGGTCGCCGTTCGACGGGTTCCACAGCGTCTCGTGGCCGCTGTCGAGGTACATGCTCACCACGGATTTTCCCCCGCCCCGCGCAGCCGTCCCGGCACAGGCTGGAAGCCCGGGTGGTCGGCGGGCACCCGGCCAACAGGGGCCCTGACGCGGCCCGGATCCGCCGATCCCGAGGGGCATCTTCGACTCCGACCTCCGCGGCAGGCGCATACTGGTGACAATGACAAAGTCTTCTGCACCCAAACGCCATCTGCCCACCAGCCCCTTCAAGGCCCCGGTCGCGCTGCCTCCCAAGCAGTTCGCCGTGGGCGACCAGGTCACACATGACATGTACGGCCTCGGTCGGGTCGTCAGCATCGAGGAGGGGATCGCCGTGGTCGTGAATTTCGGCTCGTCGGAACTGCGGATCCTGAGCCCGTACTCCAAGATGACCAAGCTGTAGGACCGCTGTGCCCGGTCACAGCGCGCCGGGTCCCGCACGAACCTGTAACGAATGGGAGCCCCTCATCGACCTGACCTCGCAGTTCTCCGCCCCGGAAGGGGCCCCTCGCCCTGTTTCCGTCGCAGCACCGCCTCCCGCGACACGTCCCTTCCACGCCCCGGACTTCGGCGACGACGAGTTCTTCGCGTCGCAGGACGAGCCGGGGTCGGCCCCGGGTGCGGGCGCCGCGTAAACCGAGGCGGCCGGCCACCGTCCGGGACGGTGGTTCGGTGTACCCCACGTCGCGCAGTCGCAGCAGGTTCGCCTGCTGCGAGAGCAACTGAGGCCGGCGCCCGTCGGTCGTGAAGGCGACCGGTCGGCGTGCGCTCGACCGGGCGCCGCGCAGAGACAGCGTGCCCTCGAGGGCGCCGAGGAGGACGCCTCCCGCGATCGGTGCGCGCTTGGTGCCGAGACGCCTGACGGCCTTCGGGGCCGTGACACCGCCGACGACCGTGCCGATGCCGACGACCGTGCCGATGACACCGAAGCACAGGCCGGCGACGTTGCCCCGGGCCGTGGACCGTCCGCCGGGCAGGACGAAGGAGACCGGCGGCGCGGACGACCTGCGCTCGACGGCGTGGAACACCAGTAGCGGCGCCACGCCCACCGCCAGTGACAAGCAGCGCGTCCGGCGAGCCCCCTCCCTTCTCGCCGGCCCGGGTGAGTCCGAGGACGACGGCCGGCGCCTGACCACCTGCACCGCCGAGTCCGGTTCGCCGTCGGCCGCTGCACGGCGGCCCCTGGACAGCGCGACGGCTCCGGCGGCGGGGTGCGCCGGTGGGGTCACGCGGATCCCGGGGCGCCCGGCCAGGTCGCCGTCACCAGCCAGTGGCGGGCCGTGAGGCGTACGCCGTCCTGCGTCTCGTACGGGCGGAAGGCGTCGGCGGCGGCCTGGCGGGCGCGGTCGACGTCCTCGGGGTCGGCGTCGCGCAGCCAGTGGCGCATCGGGCCCCAGCCGAAGAGGAACGCGGCGGCGTCCGTCGCGTCCCGGCCCCACCCTTGCGGCACTTCGAGGGGAGCGACGGCGACCGCGTCGAAGCCGGCGTCGCCCAGGACGTGTGTGGTGCGTGCCGGGTCGGCGAAGGCGGCGGGGCCCGTCTCCGTCTTCTCGGAGAAGTCGGGCAGGGTCACGTGCTCGGCCACCGCCGCGAAGATCACCGACTGGTCCATGCGGTCGACGGACTGCGGGCAGACGAAGGCCAGGCGTCCGCCCGGGCGCAGGGCACGTCCGATGTTCGTGAACGCGGCGACCGGGTCGGCGAAGAACATGATGCCGAAGCGGCTCAGGGCTACGTCGAAGGCCGCGGGCTCGAACGGGTGCACCTGGGCGTCGGCCCGGAGGTAGGTGACGTTGGTGAGGTGGTCCGCGGCGGTGCTCGCGCGGGCCCGTTCCAGCATGGGTGCGGACAGGTCGACTCCGACGGCGTGGTCCGCGGTGCGGGCGGCCAGCCGGGTCAGGTGTCCGTTGCCGCAGCCGATGTCGAGGACCCTGTCCGTCTGCCGGATGCGGGCGGCGGACAGGAGCGGGGCGTTGGCGGGGTCGTTGAGGTTGTCGTAGCGCGACTGGTGGTCGGCCCAGTGCCGGCCCTCGTAGCCGTTCCACGCCTCGGACTGGTGGGTGTTCACGATCCGGTTCTCGGCCATACGGCCCATGGTGCCCTGTCGGCCCATCCCTACCGCTGAATCACTTGAATCACTCACTGATGTTCACATATATAAATTCCATCTCACAGTCTAGATGTGGGGGAAGGTCTGTGCGTAGAGTCCGGTCACCTCGCCTGTACGGACCCGAACGGAGACACCCGTGTCGAAACAACTCCGTAAGCAAGAAGGAGGGCGGTGGTTCGGCGCGCTCGCCGCCGTTCTCGCCGTAGCCGCCGTCACCGCCACCGGGTGCTCCTCGGGCGGGTCGGGTCAACAGCAGGACGAGTCCGCATCGTTGGAGGTGTGGATCCGGCAGGACGCCGGCAGTCCCGCCGCGGAGTCGGCGGAGGCGCTCACCGCGGCGTTCTCCGAGGAGAGCGGCATCGAGGCGAAGCTGGTCGCCGTCGGCGTGACGGACTTCGAGACCAAGCTGCAGCAGCGCACGGCGCAGAAGGACCTGCCGGACATCGTCATCAACGACACCGGCCAGTTGGGGAACCTGGTGGCCCAGGGGCTGGTCCGTGAGGTCGACCGCGAGGGCGTCGCCGGGAGCGCCGACATCGCCGACCGGGCCTGGGAGGCGGCGCGGGGGTACGACGGCAAGTACTACGGGGTGCCCTTCAACGCGCAGGCCTTCGCGCTGCTGATACGCAAGGACTGGCGGGAGGAGGTGGGGGCGTCCGTACCGAAGTCGTGGGACGAACTCACCGAGCTGGCCGTCAAGTTCACCGAGGAGGACCCGGACGGCAACGGCGAGGACGACACCGCCGGCATGGTGGTGCCGGGGAGCACCACCCGCGGCTATCTGACCTGGTGGTTCTCCACCATGCTGTGGTCGGAGGGCGGCGAGTTCGTCAAGAAGCAGGGCGACGGCTACGCGCCCGCGATCGACGGGGCCGCGTCCGTCGGGGCCGTGGAGAAGCTGCAGGCGATGTTCTGCGACTCCGAGGTCGTCCAGCCGGGGGCCAGTACCGCCGACTCCTCCACCACGCACACCGTCTTCGAGAGCGGCAAGGGCGGCATCTACCTGACCGGCCCGTACATGCTGCCGCGCTTCGACGGGTCGCTGGGCAAGGACAAGTACGAGGTCGTCGCGGCACCGCCGGGCGCCGGCGGCGAGGCCGCCCTGGCCGAGGGCGAGAACGTCTACATGATGGCCGGCTCGGCCAACGAGAAGGGTCAGCAGGAGTTCGCCGAGTTCGCCGCCTCCCCCGCCGGCCAGAAGATCGGCCTCGGGGTCGACAACGGCGGCATCATCGTCCGGCTGCCGGTCAACACCCAGGTGGACGGGGCCGCCGAGCGCGGCGACCCGCGCTGGGACGTCTTCCAGCAGGTCTACGACACGTCCGGCCGCAACGCGCCGGCCCTGCCCAACTGGTCCACCGTCCGGCAGATCTCCTCCGAGGGCCTCAACGGCGTCGTCTCCGACTGCTCGCGCGACGTGGCCGGGGCGATGAAGAAGCTGGCCGGCGAGATCGACGACGAGCTCGAGAAGCAGGGGGCCAAGGGCTGATGGCGGTGACCGAGGCGCGGACGTCGCGCGGACCGGTCGCCCGAGGTCCGCTCCGCACGGCCCCGCCGGTGAGGACGCGGTTGCGGCGGGCCGCGACGCCCTGGCTCTTCCTGGCGCCGGCCCTGCTGCTGTTCCTGTACTTCAAGTTCATTCCCATGGCTCAGGCCGTGCGGATGAGCTTCGAGGAGGTCCGGCCGTTCCTCGGCAACACCTATGTCGGCGGCGCGAACTACTCCGAGATCGCGGGCAGCGCCGACTTCGGCGCGGCGGTGTGGCACACGGTGGTCCTGGCCGTGGCCACGACCGCCGGTTCGGTCGTGCTCGGGCTGGCGCTGGCCCTGTTGCTGGAGGGCCAGACCCGGTCGCTGTGGTTCATCCGGTCGGCGATCTTCCTGCCGGTGGTCACGGCCATGGCGGTGGTGGCCGAGGTGTGGCGGGTCATGTACTACCCGGCCGAGGGCGGTGCGCTGAACTCGGTGCTGTCCGTTTTTGGCATGGGGCCCAGCGAGTTCCTCAACTCGCCGGACAGTTCGCTGGCGTCCATCGCCTTCGTCGGCGTCTGGCGGGGTGCCCCGTACGACATGATGATCTTCCTGGCGGGGCTGGCCGGCGTGGACCGGGTGCTCTACGAGGCGTCGGCGGTCGACGGGGCCTCGCGCTTCCGCCGGATCTGGCACGTCACACTGCCCGGACTGCGGCCGGTGTTCGCGATCCTGCTGACCCTGGCCGCGATCCGGGGCCTGCGGATCTTCACCGAGGTGTTCCTGCTCACCAACGGCGGGCCCGACGGCTCGACGGAGGTGCTGCTGACACTGACGTACAAGCTCGGTCTGGAACGCAACGAGCTGGGGGTCGCGGCGGCCGGGACCGTCCTGCTGTTCCTGATCCTGCTGGTGCTGACCGTCGCCTCGCGCCTGCGCCGTAAGGGGGTCCGATGAGGAACGACACCGCGCTCGGCCTGCAGGAGGCGCGCGGGCCGTGGGCCCGGGTGCTGCGGTTCGTCCTGTACACCGTCCTCTTCGCGGTCTTCGCGGGGCCGCTGCTGGCGCTGATGGTCGGCGCCTTCACGCCGACCGTGGACCCGACGCAGTTCACCCTGTTCCCGGACCGGCTGTCCCTGGACAACCTGGAACGGGCGATCGACCGGAACGTCCTCGACTACCTCCTCAACTCCTTCCTCGTGGTGGGCGGCGGGCTGGCCCTGCAGGTGCTGGTCAGTGTCTTCGCCGGGTACGCGCTGGCCCGCAAGCGGTTCCGCGGCTCGGCGGTGGTGCTGGTGCTCATCCTGGCCACGATGATGCTGCCGGAGGAGGTGCTGGCCGTTCCGCTGTCGGTGCTGCTGGCGGATCTGCCGGTGCTGCACATCAGTCTGGTCGGTTCGCTGGTCGGCATGATCGTGCCGGTGGCGGCGTGGGGCTTCTCGATCCTGGTGATGACCGAGTTCATGAAGGAGATCCCCAAGGAGCTGGAGGAGTCGGCGCGGCTGGACGGCGCGGGCGAGCTGCGCGTCTTCTGGCAGGTCGTCCTGCCGCTCTGCCGCCCCGCCCTGGGCGTGATCGGCATCTTCGGGTTCACCATGATCTGGGACCAGTACATGCTGCCGCTGCTGGTCGCCACCGATCCGGCGCAGTACACCCTGCCGCTAGCGCTGCGCTCCCTGCGCTCGGACGACCAGGTGGGCATCGGGGTGCTGCTGGTGGGCGCCTTCCTGGCGATGCTGCCGTCGGTGCTCGCCTTCCTGGCGCTGCAACGGTCGTTCGTCCGGGGGCTCACGTCGGGGGCGGTCAAGGGGTAGGGAGCCGAACGCCCGGGACCTAGGGTGTTCCTCGAGTGTGAGGCGCATCGGTTCACGGCGGGGTTCGGGCTCCGCGGTGGTTGGGGGGGGTGGCATGGCCCTGGTCATGTGTCCGCTGTGCAGTGACGACGAGGACATCGAGGTGGTCCGGAGCCTGGAGGGCGGGGGCCGGGTCGTCAGGCACCGGTGCGGCTACGAATGGGAGCACGCGGCGCCCGCGGCTCCGAAGAAGGAACGGGCGCCCTGCTCCTTCGACGAGCTCGCGGCGCGCTTCCCGAAGGCCGGGGACGTCGAACCCGGCAGGCTGGAGCACGTGGCCCGGCTCAAGGAGCGGTACCTCGCCGTGCGGCCGGACTTCGATCCCCGGGTCGCGGCCTACTGGGCGGAGTACCAGGAGATCCTCTCCCCCGACGGGTTGCGCGCGTGCGATCCGAGGCGTCTGAAGGACTTCGCCAACTCCGAGGTCGGCGCCCGCCCCGGCAACCAGGCCACGTTCAACTCCGCCTGGAACGCCATGGGTGACGCCGCAGCCGGGGAGGCGACCCGCGAGACGATCGCGTACCTCCTGTACGGGCCCGACGACACACCGCTCGGGGACCGGCTGCACCATCTGTTGGCCGGGACCGAGCCGTTCGCCATGACCGGGTTCAAGGAGGCCCTGCTCACGCGGGTGTTGTGCGTGATGGAGCCCGAGCGGTTCCTGACGATCCTCAAGTACACGACGGAGGCGGGCGGCAAGCGCGAGATCGCGCGGAAGGTCTACGGGCTGGAGCTGCCGGCGCCGGAGTCGGTGAACTGGACGCTCGGGCGGCTCATCCTCTGGAGCAACGACCTGCTGCGTTCCCTGGTCGGCGAGGGGTTCGCCAATCAGCAGCACGCCGCCGCGTTCCTGTGGTGGGCGAAGGACCAGCCCTCCGCCGCGCCCTCCCGGTGAGGGGCCGAGGTCAGCCGCCCGTTCCGCCCGCGGTCCCAGAGGCCCGGGATCCGGCCGCCGGCTCCGTCCTCGTCGGCGCGGTGGTCGTCGCCTCCGCGCCCGGGGTCCGGCCGTTCCGGGCGGGTTCCCGGTGTGCGGGGTGAACGCGACGGCCGTCAGCACGCGGGCCGCCGCGCCCGCGCGGGCGTCGGGTGATTCGTGACGTTTTGCACATACGGGCTACGGCCGGGTAACTCGTCGGCCCCGCTCGCGCGTTACCGGATGTGTCTCCCGTCACCCGCCTGGTAGAACATGGCAAAACGGACATGCCCGCGATTCAACAATGGTCCGTTCGCATGTCGTACAGAACACTCGTAATCGCCCCCAGTACGACAGTTCGGATCAAAGAGAGCATGCGCGGCCATGACCCACTTCCCCGAAACGCCTGAAGTACCCATACGCCCGTACGCGGTTACCGCCGCCGAGGTCGTTCCCGGTGACCTGTTCGCCCTGTCCCACGAGGACGCGGTGCGGCACCGGTGGCATGTCGTGACGCACACACTGCCCGAGGGCCCGGAGGTGATCCGGGTCACGCTGCGACCGCCGCTCGGCGGGGTGGACCACGAGGAGGCGCTGCGCCGCGAACAGCGGGTGACCGTCGCCGGGCGGCGGATGGACGTGGCCGCGGTCCCGCGGGTGAGCTCTCCGGCCCTCGAGGGCGTGGAGTTCCGGGACGGGGACCGGGTGCGCACCCTGCGCGCCGTCGACCCGCGGGCCCAGGAGGTGACGTACGTCCGCCGCTGGGGCGGCTGGTACGCCGACGGTGGGAGCCCGTCCGAGCCGGTGTCCGACGCCGATGTGCGCCGGTGGGCCGCCGGGGCCGATCGGGAGGGTGACGTCGTGCGGCACGAACCGCGCCCCGTGCGGGCGGCGGAGGCGGCCGGGGCACGGCGGGTCGTCGTCACCGGGCTCGGTGCCGTCACCCCGCTGGGCGTCGGTGCGGGCGAGTTGTGG
This sequence comes from Streptomyces sp. NPDC020731, assembly GCF_044334705.1. Taxonomy (NCBI): domain Bacteria; kingdom Bacillati; phylum Actinomycetota; class Actinomycetes; order Kitasatosporales; family Streptomycetaceae; genus Streptomyces; species Streptomyces sp. NPDC020731. Next base: position 384,594 of record NZ_JBIRTN010000002.1, on the reverse strand, counting down.
CAGGGGCTGATCGAAGGGCGGCACGGCATACGGGAGTTGGTGGGCACGGAGTTCGACGGGCTGCCGGTGCGGATCGCCGGGACCGTGCCGGTGGACCCGGCCGGGCTGCTGCCCCGGCAGACGGCGCGGCGGATGAACCGGGCCGCGCAGTTCGCCGTGCTGGCGGCGCGGGAGGCATGGACCGACGCGGGGTACGCGGAGGGCGGTACGCGCGGGAGCGGGCTCGATCCGGAACGGGTCGGGGTGAGTCTCGGCGCCATCCTCGGGGACGCGTCGGTGCTGGTCGGCGGGGACCGGAAGCTGCGGGAGAAGGGGCCGCGCGGTGTCCCACCGCTCACCACGCCCATGACGGTGCCCTCGCAGGCGGCCTCGCAGGTCTCGCTCGACCTGCACATCACCGGTGAGGCGCGCACCGTGACCAGCGCGTGCGCCTCCGGGACCGAGGCGATCGGGCAGGCGGTCGACCGCATCCGGTACGGGCGGGTCGACGTCGCCCTCGCGGGCGGTGCCGAGGCGGTCGTGACGCCGGCGATCATGGCGTCCTTCGCGGCGATGCGGGCGCTGGCCGAGGGCGACCCGTCCGAGGGCTCGCCGTCGCGCCCGTTCGCCAGGGACCGTGACGGGTTCGTCAACGGGGAGGGGGCGGGGGTGCTCGTCCTGGAGTCCGAGGAGCACGCGCGCGCCCGTGGGGCCCGTATCTACTGCGAAGCCGCCGGATGGGGGCTGTCCGCCGACGCCCATCATGTCGCGGCGCCGGATCCGACCGGCGACGGCATCGCGCTCGCGCTGCGGCGGGCCGTGCGGGACGCGGGGGGCCGGGTGGCGGACGTGGTCCACGTCAACGCGCACGCCACCGCGACGGTCGACGGTGATCTCGCGGAGGCTCGGGCGCTACGGGGTGTGCTCGGGCGGCGGAATGTGCCGGTCACGGCCTTGAAGGGGCACCTGGGGCATCTCCAGGGGGCCGCGGGCGGGGTGGAGGCGGTCGCCGCGGTGCTCACGCTGCACCACGGGATGGTGCCGGCGACGGTGGGCTGCGGGGAGGTCGACGACGCGATCGATCTGGACGTGGTGCGGGGGGAACCGCGGGTGCTGCCGGATGCCGGTGATCTGGTGCTGAGCAACTCGTTCGGGTTCGGTGGGCACAACGCGGTGCTGGCGCTGAGGCGGGTGGCGTAGGCGGAGCCGGTGGCCCGCACGCCGCCCTCGTGGCGCCGGCGCGCGGGCGGCCCCTCCGCGGCGGGTCAGGCCGAGCGTTTACGGGACGCCGCCTTCTTCGCCGGAGTCTTCTTCGAGGGTGCCTTCCCCGCCGTGCCCCCGGCCGTGCTCTTCGCCGTCGTCTTCTTCTCGGCCTGGCTCGTCTTCGACGTCGTCTTCCGTGCCGAGGACGCCGGCTTCTTCTCCGCCGCCGACGTGGACTTCCTGCCGCCGGCCCCCTTGGGGGACGAGCGGGACGTCCTGCGCTGCGGCAACCGCTCGACCTCGGCCTCCTCCGGCTCACCGCGGACCGCGCGGACGCTCCGCTCCAGGGCCGTCGTCAGGTCCAGGACCTCGACGCCGCGCTCCGGCTCGGGCACCTCGGGCAGTGCCTCGCCGGAGATCTTGGCGGCGACGACCTCCTCCACCGCCTCGCGGTACTCGTCGCGCAGGTCCTCCAGGCCGACCTCGCCGAGGGCGTCCATCAGGGCGTCCGCGAGGTTCAGCTCCTTGTCATGGAGGGTGACGTCCGCGTCGGGGGCGATCCCTTCGGGGGCGCGGACCTCGTCCGGCCAGAGCAGACCGTGCAGGGCGATCGCCTCACCGACCACGCGGAGCATGCCCAGGCGCTCCCTGCCCCGCAGCGCGAACTTCGCGATGGCCACCCTGTTGCCGCGCTTCAGGGCCTCCCGCAGGAGCGTGTACGGCCTGGCGGCCGGCGCCCTGCCCGCCGCCAGGTAGTACGCGGCGCCCAGTTGGAGCGGGTCGATGCTGTCCTCGGGGACGAAGGTGACGATCTCGATCGTCCTGGCGGTGGGGATCGGCAGGTGGGCCAGGTCCTCGTCGGTGATCGGGATGATCGTGCCGTCCGCCTCCTCGTAGCCCCTGCTGATCTCCTGAGCGGTGACCTCGCGGTCCTCCAGCTCGCAGAACTTGCGGTGGCGGATCCGGCCACCGTCCTCCGTGTGGATCTCGCGGAAGGGCACCGCGTGGCTCTCGGTGGCGTTCACGAGCTTGATCGGGATTCTGACCAGGCCGAACGAGATCACGCCGTTCCAGATGGATCTCATGTGCGGCACCTTTCCGGTCACTCGCCGGTCACATTCATGGCAGTTGTCACATTTTGCGCGAGATTCCCATCTTATGATGCTTGTCGCCGGGACGGGGGCGACGGCTCGCGCTCGGCGATCCGGAGAAAGTGCCGCACCGGCCGGTCACAGCCGGGTCCAGGTGTTCCGGTCCCGGGCCATCGCGTGCAGGGCCTCCGTGTCGGCCGGTTTCAGGACTCCGCCCGCGCGGGCCAGGATCTCCACGTCGGCGTCCGTCAGGACGCGCACCCCGCGGGGCGGGGCCGGGACCGTCACGGCCGACGCGCCGACCAGGACGAGCACCGGGCGGACCTCGGCCGTCAGGGCGCAGGAGGCGCGGTCGGCGTCGGCCCGGACCCGGCGCAGCAGAGGCCGCGGTTCGTGACGGCCCAGGCCGACCCGGGGGTCGGCGACCGTCACCCGCTGCCGGTGGGCGTACAGGGCGTGGACGGCGTACAGACCTCCGGGGCCGATCAGCAGGTGGTGGATGCGGTCACCGCCGGGGAGCGGGATCGAGTGCAGGGTGTGCCAGCCGGCGCCGTCCATGCGGTCCAGGGCCTCGCCCACCGTCCGCTCCGCGGTGAGCGCCCTGCGGCGCGGGTCGGGGCGGAGGCGGTGGGCCGGTCCGGGATCGCGGTCGAGGTCGATCAGCAGCGCCTCGCCGGGGCGGTTCGGCGCGAGGTCGTCGTCGGGGTGCAGGGACAGACGTGCCAGCTCGGCGGGGGTGGGGACCGGGGGCGGGCCGACCGAGACCGGGCCGGTGAGGAAGGGCCCCAATGCGGCGAGCACGTCCTCCTCGCGGTCCCCGCCGAGCAGGTTCACCCTGGCGGTCCCACGGTCGTACCAGGCGAGGTCCCTGCCGTCCGGGAGGCAGACGTACAGCCTTTCCCGGCCGTGCCGCCAGGTCGGTATGACGCGCAGTCCGGTCATGCATCATCACCTCACGTCCATGGGAACAGGCGGGTGCTCCGGGGGCAAGGAGCCGGTTACCTTGGAGAGGAGTTGGGCGGTGGGGGTGGGGAGGCGCCGTTGCGTACCCGCAGGAAGCAACCCGACGTACCGCCTCCGGACAGTCCGTGGAACGAGATCGTGCCCGGTCCGTGGATGGGCGGGCACGAGTTCCGGGGCCTTTCCGGCCGGCTGGAGTTCGCCGTGGTGAACCGGCAGTTCGATCTTGTGCAGACGTTGTTGCGGCTGCCCGGGCACGGGCCGGGTCCCGGGGTCGAGCACCATGTGTGGCCGATCCCCGACGGGCCGCTGGACGGAACGCAGCTCGCGGGCGTGATCCGGCCGGCCGAGGCGGCGTGCGAGGCGCTGGACGCCGGCCGTACGGTCCTCGTGCGCTGTTACCACGGGTACAACCGCTCGGGCCTGATGGTCACGCACGCGCTGATACGGCAGGGCCGGACCGCCGAGGCGGCGATCCGGCTGGTCCGCTCCCGCCGTTCGTCCTGGGCCCTGCACAACGACCTGTTCGTCGACTACCTCCGCGCCGGACTGTCCACGGCGCGGCTGCTGGAGGAGCTGACGGAGTAGGCGACGCGGATGGCGCCGTCCCCGATGGCGCAGCAGGGCGGGCGGGTGCGGAGGGCCGCTCCTAGTGTGGCGATAAGTCTCCTTCGACCCGTTTCCCCGCATGTGGAGGTACTGCCATGTCCCTGCGTCCCCCGCTCACCCGCCGTCTGCCCATAGCTCTCGCCGCCGGGGCCCTCGCGGTCGCGACCGCCGTCACCCCCGCCGTCGCCGCCGACGACCCGAACCAGGGCGGCGGCCAGGGGAACTGGAGCCAGCAGGGCGGCAACGGCAACCAGCAAGGTGGTAACGGCCACCAGCAGGACGGCAACGGTGGCGGCAACCAGCAGGGTGGCGGCAACCAGCAGGGTGGCAACGGTGGCGGCAACCAACAAGGCGGCAACGGTGGCGGCAACCAACAAGGCGGCAACGGCCACCAGCAGGACGGCAACGGCAACGGCAACCAGCAGGGTGGCGGCAACCAGCAGGGTGGCAACGGTGGCGGCAACCAACAAGGCGGCAACGGTGGCGGCAACCAGCAGGGCGGCAACGGCAACGGCAACCAGCAGGGCGGCAACGGCCACCAGCAGGACGGCAACGGCAACGGCAACCAGCAGGGTGGCGGCAACCAGCAAGGCGGTAACGGCCACCAGCAAGGCAACGCCGACCAGCAAGGCGGCAACGGCAACCAGCAGGGCGGCAACGGCGACTTCAACAACCAGGCCGGCGGCAACCACGGCGACCAGGGTGAGTACAAGGGTGTCGTCACGGCGAGGTCCCTGGCCCTGCGCAGCGCCCCGAACCGGGGTTCGCAGGTCATCCGGTACGCCCACAAGGGCGACGTCGTCTCGATCTTCTGCAAGGTCCCCGGCGACAAGGTGGACGGCAATCCCCTCTGGTACCTCCTCACGGACGGCACCTGGGCGTGGGGTCCGGCCGCCCACATCGACAACATCGGCCCCGCGCCACGCTGGTGCTGACGAGCGAAGCACGCAAGGCGCCCTATTTGGGTAAGTTCCGGACATGAGCAAGGCCGGTATCACCCTGGCGACGGCGGATCCGCCCACGCCCGCCGTCCGCCTCACCGGGCGCCGCGGTGTCGAGCTCGCCCTGATCGTCCTGGCCGTCCTGCTGTCGGTGTACGGCTACTGCGCCGTCGGCCTCGCCAGGAACGGCACCGTCCCGCCCGGCGCCGCCGGTTACGGCGCCGGGCTCGGCGTGCTCGCGCTGGTCGCCCATCTGGCGGTGCGCTGGCGCGCCCCGGGCGCCGACCCGGTGCTGCTCCCCATCGGGGTGCTGCTCAACGGCCTCGGTCTGGTGCTGATCTACCGGCTCGACCTGGAGACGCCGGGCGATCCGGCGGCCCCGACCCAGCTGGTCTGGTCGACACTGGGCGTGGCGCTGTTCATCATGGTCGTCCTGGTGCTCCGCGACCACCGGGTGCTCCAGAACTACACCTACGTCTGTGTCACCACCGCGCTGGTCCTGCTGACGGTCCCGATCCTCTTCCCGGCGGTGAACGGGGCCCGGATCTGGATCCGGGTCGCCGGATTCTCCATCCAGCCCGGAGAGTTCGCGAAGGTGCTGCTGGCGGTCTTCTTCGCCGCGTACCTCGCCGCGAACCGGGGCGCCCTCACCTACGCCGGCCGCCGCCTCCAACTGCCCACCGGGCGGGTGCTCGGCCCGATCGTCGCCGTCTGGCTGGTCAGTGTGGGCGTGCTGGTGCTGGAGCGGGACCTCGGTACCTCGCTGCTGTTCTTCGGTCTGTTCGTGGTCCTGCTGTACGTCGCCACCGGCCGCACGGGCTGGATCGCGGTGGGGCTGCTGCTGGCCTCGCTGGGGGCGGTGGCGGTGGGCCGGCTGGAGCCGCACGTGCACCACAGGATCGAGACCTGGCTGCGTCCGTTCGGCTCGATCGAGGCGGGCGAGGGCCCGAACCAGATCGCCCAGTCCCTGTTCGCCTTCGCGGAGGGCGGGATGCTCGGCACCGGGCTCGGGCTCGGGCACTCGGTGCTCATCGGCTTCGCGGTCAAGTCCGACTTCATCCTGGCGACGGCCGGTGAGGAGCTGGGCCTGGCCGGGCTGTCCGCGATCTTCCTGCTCTACGGACTGCTGGTGGAGCGCGGCTACCGGGCGGGGCTGGCCCTGCGCGACCCCTTCGGGCGGCTGCTCGCCGTGGGCCTCGCCTCGCTCGTGGCGCTCCAGGTGTTCGTGATCGCGGGCGGGGTGACCGGGCTGATCCCGCTGACCGGGATGGCGATGCCGTTCCTGGCGCAGGGCGGCTCGTCGGTGGTGACCAACTGGGCGATCGTGGCGCTGCTGGTCCGGCTGAGCGACTGCGCGCGGCGGCAGGACGACGGGGGTGCGCTCCGGTGAGCCGTCGCGTCCGGCGCAGCGGCGGGGGTGCGCTCCGGTGACCCGGCACATCCGGCACGCCGCGCTGTTCTGCGCCCTGCTGCTGGTGGCGCTGCTGGTGAACGCCGCCCGCGTCCAGGTCCTGCGGGCAGACGCCTACGACAGCAACCCGGCCAACCGCCGGGAGGCCATCGCCCGCTACCGGCAGCCGCGCGGCGACATCCTGGCCGGCGGGCGGCCGGTCACCGGATCACGGGACACCGGGGAGCATCTGCGCTACGAACGGACGTACCGTGACGGGCCGTTGTACGCCCCGGTGACCGGCTTCGCCTCGCAGGAGTACGGGACGACGCTGCTGGAGCACACGGAGGACGGGCTGCTGTCCGGGGCCGCCCCGGTGCTCGCGCCGCTGCCGCTGTGGAACGAGTTCACGCGCTCCCGCAGCGCGGGCGGCCATGTGGTGACGACGATCGATCCGGCGGCGCAGCGGGCGGCGTACGAGGGGCTGCGCTCGCGGAAGGGCGCGGTGGCGGCGGTGGAGCCGTCGACCGGCCGGATTCTGGCGCTGGTGTCGGTCCCGTCGTACGATCCCGCGCTGCTGTCCGGGAACGGCGCGGCGGCGCGGGACGCCTGGGCGCGACTGAACGCCGATCCGGACCGGCCGATGCTGAACCGGGCGGTGCAGCGGACGTATCCACCGGGTTCGACGTTCAAGGTGGTCACCGCGGCGGCGGCGCTGGACGCGGGCGTGGTCAAGAACCTGGACAAGCCGACCGACTCCCCCGACCCGTACACCCTGCCGGGGACCAGGACCCGGCTGACCAACGGGTCCAAGGGCTGCGAGGACGCCTCGGTGCGGGAGGCGTTCGTCTGGTCCTGCAACACGGTGTTCGCCAGACTGGGGGTGACCACGGGGGTGGCGAAGATGGAGACGACGGCCGAGAACTTCGGTTTCAACGACCCGGACGTACGCATTCCGTTCCGGGTGGCGCGCAGCACCTTCGACACCACGGTGGACCGGGCGCAGCTCGCGCTGTCGTCGATCGGGCAGTACAACACCCGGGCGACACCACTGCAGATGGCGATGGTCGCGGCGGCCGTGGCGGGCGGCGGGCAGGTGCGGGAGCCGTATCTGGTGGAGCGGACCACGCGGGCGAGCGGCGGCACGGTGTCGACGACGGGTTCGCGTCCGGTACGGCGGGCCATGCATCCGGCGACGGCGATGCGGATGCGGGAGCTGATGCGGGGCGTGGTGGAGGACGGTACCGGCACGAAGGCCGCGATCCCCGGCGCGATCGTCGGCGGCAAGACCGGCACCGCCCAGCACGGCCTGGGCAACTCCGGTACGCCGTACGCCTGGTTCATCTCCTGGGCGCAGGGCGGCGAGGACATGGAGGCGAGGGTGGCGGTCGCGGTGGTGGTCGAGGACGCGGCGGCGAACCGGCGGGAGATCAGCGGCGGCGGGACGGCGGCGCCGATCGCGCGGGCGGTGATGCGGGCGGTGCTGAAGTCGTAGCCCGGGCCGACCACTTGCTGAGACGGGGGTGCCGGAGCGTCCCATTCCCGACCTAACGTTCGGTACATGACCGAGACCGCGTACGAACTCGCCCAGGTGAACATCGCCCGCCTCAAGTCCCCATTGGACTCACCGCAGTTGAAGGACTTCGTCGACAGTCTCGACCCGGTGAACGCGGACGCCGAGGCCGCCGACGGCTTCGTCTGGCGCCTCCGGAGCGAGGAGGGCGACGCGACGGACATCGCCGTCTTCGGCGACTCCTGGCTGATCATCAACATGTCGGTGTGGCGGGACACCGACACCCTGACGGCGTTCATGTACCAGGGCCGCCACCGGGAGATGCTGGCCCGCCGCAGGGTGGGGGTCCCCCCACGCCTTTGAGGCAGTGGGGGAGGTTCGAGCGTGTCGAGGAGGCGATGGTGACCCTGTGGTGGGTCCCGGCAGGCCACCGCCCGACGGTCACGGAGGCGGAGTCCCGCCTCCTCCACCTGCGCACCAACGGCCCGACCCCGTACGCCTTCACCCTGCGGACGTCGTTCCCGCCGGGAGGCGCGGAGCCGCTGATCGGGGAGGTACCGGAAGGGCTGGACTGCTCGGTCTAACGGCGGCGGTCGACGGCGGTGAGGTCGATGTCGACGGGGAACGGAACGGCCAGCTTGAGGCGGTTGTGGAAGATGCCCATCGGTACGTACGACTTGGTCATCGGGTCCAGTTCGTAGACGTGGACCACGGGGAGTCCGTCGTTCTGCTCGACGCGCCAGTAGTGCGGGATGCCCGCGGTCGCATACTTCCGCGGCTTCGCTTCACGGTCCCGCTCCTCCGAGTCCTTGGAAACGACCTCGACGGCGAGCACGACGTCCTCCGGCCGGTACCAGGTCTGGCCCGGGCCGGTATCGGCGTCCGCCTTGAACACCAGAACATCGGGCTCCGGACGGTTGCGCTTGTCGAGCTTGATGGTCATCTCACGCTGGACGTCAAGCCCGTCCGGCACTTGAGCCAGCAGGGCGTTGTCCAGGAGGCGGATGACGCGCGAGTGGAAGTTGGTCTGCGGACTCACGAAGACGAGGCTCCCGTCGATCAGCTCCGTGTGCGGAGGCAGGTTGGGAAGCTTGTCCAGGTCGTCCGCCGTCCAGCCACCGACCGGCGGACGAGGCCACTCGTAGTCGTCGTCCAGCCCGTAGTCGTGTGCGGCGCTCATGATCGCTCCCATGTGCTGCAGTGTGACCGGCAGTGCCAGCGTACCCAGGGCGAACGGCGGGACGGCACTTCATGAGGCGAACGGCAAGGCGCGCCGTTGACGCCGCCGCCGGGTGGATCACCCCTCAACAAGTCCCGCTCAAGGGATTGACGGGCTTGCTGACAGGCAGTCTCATAAGTGGGTGACCCGCCGGTAACCCGAGACGCCTCCGAGGTGGAACCGTCATGACGACCCTGTCGGAAACCGAAGCACTCGACGGCCTGCGGGACGCGCTCGGGCTGCTCAAGGACCGGGAGCAGGTGGCTCAGCGGTTGCTCGACTCGTCCGCCAGGCACTCCTTCGACCCGGACAAGGAGCTGGACTGGGACGCGCCCTTCGAGGAGGGCAAGTGGTTCTGGCCGCCGGAGCTGGTGTCGCTGTACGGCACCCCGATGTGGCGGCGGATGAGCGAGGAGCAGCGCCTCCTGCTCTCCCGGCACGAGGCGGCGGCACTCGCCTCGCTGGGCATCTGGTTCGAGCTGATCCTGATGCAGCTGCTGGTCCGGCACATCTACGACAAGGCCGCCACGAGCGCGCACGTGCGGTACGCGCTCACCGAGATCGAGGACGAGTGCCGGCACTCGAAGATGTTCGCCCGGCTGATCACCCGCGGCGGCACCCCCTGGTACCCGGTGAGCCGGGTCCACCAGAATCTCGGCCGGCTGTTCAAGACGATCTCCACCACTCCCGGCTCCTTCACGGCCACCCTGCTCGGCGAGGAGGTCCTGGACTGGATGCAGCGGCTGACCTTCCCGGACGAGCGGGTCCAGCCGCTGATCCGGGGCGTCACGCGCATCCACGTCGTCGAGGAGGCACGGCACGTGCGCTACGCCCGTGAGGAGCTGCGGCGCCAGATGGTGACCGCTCCGAAGTGGTCGCAGGAGTTCACCCGGGTCACCTCGGGCGAGTTCGCCCGGGTGTTCTCCGTGGCCTTCGTGAACCCGGAGGTGTACACCGACGTCGGCCTGGACAGGCGCGCGGCCGTCGCCCAGGTCAGGGCGAGTGCCCACCGCCGGGACGTGATGCAGCAGGGGGCGAAGAAGCTCACCGACTTCCTCGACGACATCGGCGTGCTGCGTGGCGTCGGAAGGAAGTTGTGGCAGTCGTCCGGGCTGCTGGCCTAGGCAGGCACGCCAACGAAACCGATCACACCAGA